>CBFCWR010000255.1:0-4849 GCA_965601575.1 uncultured Desulfofustis sp.
TCGCGACCTCAAGCTTGGGAAGCTCGCGCTCTACCAACTGAGCTATGCCCGCATTACCCCCAGCTAAAACTCACATAAATAAACACACTATCGATAAATAGTCAAGGCCTGGGGAGGCGAGTAGAGACAATACTCACCGTGAAGCAGGGCAGCGGACACGATAACTGTGGTGTCCGGGAAACTTTAATTTGACAAATCCGATACAGATTAATACAACGTCTGACAAATTGAGGGGGAGCCCCTCCGGCATTTACCATTACCAGTTACCATCTCCATCAGCCGGATCCCATGCCCCTTCCGAATTATCCATTTCAGCCCAGAATTACGGTAGTAAATTCACCAGAGATGACAGAAAAAACACTTATCATCGCCGAAAAACCAAGCGTTGCGGCCGACCTTGCTAAAGTCCTGCCCGGTTCCTTCAAGAAGACCAGGACCCATTACGAGGGCGGTTCCTACCTGGTCTCCTATGCCGTGGGTCATCTGGTGTCGATCTGCTACCCGGAAGAGATCGACTCGCGCTATCAGAAATGGCGCATGAACGATCTCCCCATCCTGCCGGAAAGTTTTCCACTCAAGGTTCTCGACGGGACCAAGAGCCAGTTTAACGCCCTGCAGAAGCTGATTAGGCGCAAGGATGTGTCGACCATCATCAACGCCTGTGACGCCGGTCGCGAAGGCGAACTGATCTTCAAATATATTTTGAGCATCGTCTGGAATAAATCGGTGGCCGCCAAACAGATTAAACGGCTCTGGCTCCAGTCGATGACCGATGAAGCAATACGCGGCGGCTTTGAGGCCCTGCGCGCCAATGAGGAAATGATCCCTCTCGAGGATACCGCCCTGTGCCGCTCGGAATCGGACTGGTTGATCGGCATTAATGCCACACGGGCCTTGACTGCCTATAAATCGCGCTTCGGCGGTTTCTTCAAAACACCTTGCGGACGGGTACAAACCCCGACCCTGTCGATGCTGGTGAAACGCGAGCAGGAGCGACTCGATTTCGTTCCGCGAACTTATTTCAACCTCGAGGCCGGCTTCGGTTTCAACGGTGAACATTACACCGGCAAATGGATTGACCCGTCATTCAAGAAAGACCCGGCCGACGAGTTTAAGCGCCAGGACCGTATCTGGGACCGTGACGCCGCTGAGGCGATCATCGACAAGTGTCGCAACCGTCCGGCCCAGGTCACCGATACCAGCAAGAAAACCACCCAGGCCCCGCCTCAGCTCTACGACCTGACCTCACTGCAGCGTGAAGCCAACGGCCGCTTCGGTTTTTCGGCCCAGAACACGCTGTCCATCGCCCAGGCGCTCTACGAGCGTCATAAAGTACTCACCTATCCTCGCACGGACAGCCGCTACCTGCCCAGGGACTACCTGAAAACCACGGCTGGTGCGGTGGCCCGACAGCAGGGCTGGCAATTCAAGAGCTTTGCCCGCACCATATTAGACAACAAGTACATCAAGCCGAACCCGCGTATTTTCAACGATGCAAAGGTATCAGATCACCATGCCATAATTCCCACCAACAAGCTGCCCGACTCCCTCTCCGAGGCTGAACTGAAGATCTATACGATGGTGGTCCAGCGTTTTTTAGCGGTCTTTTTCCCTGCCGCCGAATATCTGAAAACCAGAAGGATCTCGCTTGTCGAAGAAGAATCGTTTCTGACCGAGGGTAAAATTCTCACCAAGCCCGGCTGGAAAGCGGTCTATCTGGCAGGCAAACGCGAAAAAGGTGAAGACATCATTGAACCCGTGCCATCAGACACTGAAGTGATCTGCGGCTCGGTCGAACTCTTGGAGTTGCAAACCAGGCCGCCGGCCCGCTTCACTGAGGCGACACTGCTCACCGCCATGGAAAACTCCGGTAAACTGCTCGATGACGACGAGCTGGCCGAAGCGATGAAAGAGCGCGGTCTGGGGACACCGGCCACCCGAGCGGCAATCATTGAAAAGCTGATCAAGGACAAGTATCTGGTCCGTGAAGGCAAAGAGCTGGCGCCCACCGGTAAGGCTTTTGATCTGCTGGCTATTATCGAGGCCATGCGGATCGACGTCCTGGCCTCACCGGAAATGACCGGGGATTGGGAATACAAGCTCAATCAGATCCTCAAGGGAACGCTGACCCGGTCGAAGTTCATGAACGAAATCCGCGATCTGACCGACCACATCATCGATCAGATCAAAAACTACGACGAAGCCACCCAGACCAGTGAAGCCCGTTTCAGCCCAATCAATGGGGTGGTCTTTCAGGAAACGCCCACGGCCTATGTGAGTCAGGATCAGCGCATCGTCATCCGTAAAATCCTTGGCGGCCGGGTGATGAAAGAAGCGGAGGTGGTGGAGCTCATCAAAGGCAAGACGATCGGCCCCTTCGCCGACTTCCGCTCGAAAAAAGGCAAGCCTTTTGCTGCCTTGCTCAAGCTCACCGACAATAAAATCGAGTTCGTCTTTCTCGACAACGGCATAGATCTCGACCTCGACCAGGTAAAGAAGAATGGCTCGCTTGGCCTGTCCCCCATAGACGGGACGCCGGTATACGAAACGCCCACCGGCTTCATGTCCGAATCGGCGATCAACGGCGATGAGAAAAAAGGGTTGCGGATCAGCAAGATGATTCTTTCGAAATCACTGACCGACGAAGATATCAGAAAACTCCTCAGCGATGGGAAAAGTCCGCTGATCAAAGGCTTTATCTCCAAGAAAAGAAAACCCTTCGACGCCTATCTGCTGCTCGATAACAAGGGCAAGATCAGCTTTGAATTCCCCCCCAGAAAGGCGCGGGCCAGGCGAAAAAAAAGTTGACAGTCCCCGGCAATTGAGCCCAAATGATTACTATGAAACAACTCAAGCAAGAATATAGGACCCTCGATGGCGATCAGTTGGCGGCGATCTGCGCCCAGATAGCTTCAGAGGGCAAGGGTGAGGATATTGTCGTCCTCGATGTCCGCACGATATCTTCATTCACCGATTACTTTGTCATCCTCAGCGGCAGGTCCACCCGCCACGTACAGGCGCTGGCCGAAAGCATGGAGCACGAACTGCGCTCCAAACGAATCAGCTCCAGCCGGGCCGAAGGACTTTCCGAAGGCAAATGGGTCCTGCTGGATTTCGATGACGTGGTGGTTCACATCTTCTATCACGAACAGCGGGATTTCTATGATCTCGAAGGCCTCTGGCACGACGCCCCGCGCCTCGAGACCCGGAGCTGATTCCAACCCAGGCACGCACCCACGGCAGAATCATGCAATATCTCAGCACCCGAGGACACTCCGCCACTCGATCATTCAGCGAAGCGGTGATGACCGGCCTGGCCGAAGACGGAGGACTCCTGCTGCCTCGTGCGGTACCGCGCATCGACAGGGCCACTTTCGAATCCTGGCAGGAACTCAGCTACAGTGAACTGGCATTCGAGGTGATGTCGCGCTTTATCGACGACATACCAACCACCGACCTCAAAGAGCTGATCAACAAATCCTATGCCACCTTCACCGACGAGCAGATAGTCCCTCTCGTTCATCTTGACGACCTCCATATCCTCGAGCTGTTTCACGGCCCCACGCTGGCCTTCAAGGACATCGCCCTGCAGTTTTTAGGCAATCTTTTCGAATATCTTCTCGACCGTGATGACAGCCACCTCAATATCCTCGGTGCCACTTCAGGCGACACCGGAAGCGCCGCAATCCATGGGGTCAAAGGAAGAGAGAGAATACGAATTTTCATCCTCCATCCCCACCAGCGGATCAGTGAGGTGCAGGAAAAGCAGATGACCACCGTTGCCGATGGCAATGTCTTCAATATTGCCGTCACCGGCACCTTCGACGATGCCCAGGCGGCGGTGAAAGCCATCTTCGGCGACGTGGAGTTCAAGAAGAGGCTTCACCTCGGCTCGATCAACTCGATCAACTGGGCCCGGATCCTGGCCCAGGTGGTCTATTATGTCTACAGTTGCCTGCACGTGGCCGTACACGAAAAGAACCGGGCTGTGGCGTTTTCAGTTCCCACGGGAAATTTCGGAGATATCTTCGCCGGCTTCATAGCCAAGAGAATGCTGCCTGAAGGTTCAATCAGCAAACTGGTGCTGGCGACCAACAGCAATGACATCCTGACCCGGTTCGTGAACGAGGGGGATTACTCGCTCGCCGAAGTGGTTGCCACCACCTCGCCCTCGATGGATATCCAGGCCGCTTCCAATTTTGAACGCTATCTCTATTATCTGATGGACAAGGAACCGGATTTGGTTCGCGAGGCCATGCTGAAATTCAGTGTCGACGGCAAACTCTACATGCAGAACTACCTGGCCCATATCAAGAGGGATTTTGCTGCTTCAGCCGTCACGGAAGACCAGGTCCAGGAGACCATTGCCCGCTATTTTCAGGATCATCGCTACGTACTCGACCCGCATACCGCGGTAGGAGTGAGAGCGGCTCAACAGCACCGCGACCAGGGCGTGCCGATGGTCTGTCTGGCCACCGCCCACCCGGCCAAGTTTCCCGACACGGTGGCCCGGGCCGTGGGCCGACCGCCTGAACCTCCGGCCGTGCTGGCAGATCTGGCGGGCAAACCTTCCCGCTGCGAGGTGATGGACTGTTCCTTGGATGCGCTCATGGCCTACATTGAAAGCCACGCGCTGAAAGGATCATGAGCCCCGCCGAGGAATCTTACCGCAACCAGGTCGCCACGGCCGCCTCCTTTATTTCAAACATCTGCTCGAACATTCCGGTTACCGCTGTTCAGCTCGGCACCTACGTATGCATCCCCGGCCCCAGCCTCGAAACCCCTGCAGAAACTCGCTGGCTCAGGCATTGCGGAGCGGACGCGGTCGGCATGTCGTCGGTACCCGAGG
>CBFCWR010000256.1:0-4841 GCA_965601575.1 uncultured Desulfofustis sp.
ATTGGGATTCAGATAGGAGCGCACCAGCACATAGGTGACATACATTCCCGAGAGCATCAGGCCGGGTATAAAGGAGCCGATATAGAGCTCGCCCACCGACTGCTGAGCCACAACCGCATAGAGAATGGCCAGAATCGAAGGCGGGATCAGGATGCCCAGCGTACCACCGGCCATGATCGAGCCCAGGGCTATCTTTTCGTCGTAGTTGCGGCTTAACATGGCGGGCAGGGCGAGGATGCCCATGGTCACCACCGCCGCGCCGATTACGCCGACCATGGCGGCCAGAATCGTTGAAGCAACGATTGTCGCTGCCGCCAAACCGCCGCGCAGGCCGCCCATCCATCTGTAAACCACCGAGAACATCTCCTCGATGATGCCGGCCCGCTCGAGCATGGCTGCCATGAAAATGAAGAGCGGGATGGCGGAGAGATCCGAGTTGGTCATCATCGGAAAGATTCGGCTGGGCAGGATGTTGAGCATGGCCTGGTCGCCAACCATATAGATGAAGACACAGCCCAGACCTCCGGTCACGAAGGCCAGTGGCAAACCGGCCATCAGAAAAACTACCAGGCTGCCGAACATGATCCAGGTCAGTGTAGAAATGTCGTAGCCGGCCAGGATGCCCGCCGTTCTGAACAGAAACTTGTCGTCGCCGTACGGGTCGTAGAAAAAGATGTTGATCATCTCGACCAGCACGCAGAAGGTCAGGGCCAGGGTTGCCCCATAGACGACCACCGACCAGAACAGGCTGCCCGGCTTACGCTCGGTCTGAACGTTGTTTTTGCTGTCGATTGCAGTTTCCATTATGACGCACTCCTTCCAAGTTGATTGAATCGTTTGATGTCCTTATAAAGCTTGGAAATAGTGGCGAGCGTGATCAATATGGCGCCGATTACCATCATTGTTTTGACCGGGTAATACTGGATCTGCCAGGTTTCCATGGTCCGTTCCCGCATCCCGATCGAGTCCATCATGAACCCGTAGGAAGTACCCATCAGGGTAATGAAGAAGATGAAGGAAAAGATCGACGTAAAGATATCCAGGCCGTACTGGCCGCGCTTGGGAAACTTATTGTAGACGATGTCGACCGCAACGTGGGATCCGTGCAGGTAGGCATAGGCGCCGGCCAGAAGATACTGCATACCGAACAGCAGGAAGGAAGATTCATGCACCCAGATGGTTGGTTTATTGAAAATATAGCGGGCTATCACCTCGAAAGCGTAGGCAAAGACCGCATTGATGGTCCAAAAGGCGACAAACTGCCCGGAGTGCTCGGAGAGCCAGTCGATTGCTCGAATAATCGGGTTGGTGGCCACATAGGCGTCGGGATCGTCGTGCTCGCTCGACTGAGGCAGCGTGCCGTCCTTGTCAAACTGCCGCTTTTCAAGCGCGTAACAGACGATGATCATAACGATGGGCATGACAGCCAACCAGCCCCAGTAGAACCAGTGGGGCAGGACAAAGCCAAAATCTATTTGCTGTTCGTTCATGGTGTACTAACTCCGTTCCGGGATACATCTAAAAAACGGAGGTCCGAAGACCTCCGTTTTTATTGGTACCGATTGAAGAATGATGTACTCGCTAGAGCGACAATCCCTTGATATCGTCAGGCGTAATGTAACCCATCAGATCGTTGAGCATGAAGTCGAGCTGCAGTTGCAGTACGCGTGCCGCATCCGGGCTCTTCTTGCCCCAATTGAACCAGATCGGGATAGCTTTCTTGCGGAATTGATCAACGTCGTCCTGGCTCATCCGGTTGACGATACTGCCCGCGTCCTTGAACTTCTGCAGTGCTTCCACGTTGCGCTTCTGGATTCCCAGGTAATGCAGGCTGGAGAAGACTTTGACCTGCTCTTCCACCAGGGTCTGCATCTCGGGCGATAAACGCTTCCAGGCACCGGCGTTGGCGGTGAATTCCATCAAGTCTACGGGTTGGTAGATGGACATCAGGCCTGGAGGGCCAAAGAGGATGTATTTGGTGACCTGGGCGAAGCCGAGATCCCAGTTGACTGCCGGACCGACGTAGTCGGCTGCGTCGATGGTGCCCTTCTCAAGTGCCGGGAAGATGTCAGAGCCCGGCAGCGATACGGTGGAGGCGCCGAAACTCTGGAAGACCTCGGCCACCATGCCGCCCGGTACACGCAGTTTCATGCCCTGGAAATCGGCAACCGAGTTCACCGGCTTCTTGGAGTGGATGATGTTGGCGTCGTGATGAATGTGTCCAACATAGAACAGGCCGTGCTTCTGGTAAATCTCGCGGGCCAGCTCTTTCATGCCCAGAGCGTCGAACATGATGTCCCACTGGGCTGGTTGATCCGGTCCAACAGGATACGAAGAAAGGAATACCGAAGCGGGAATTTTTCCAGCCCAGTAGAGTGTAAAAGCGTTCATGCCCTGCAGTACGCCGGTCTTGACCGCTTCGAACAGGGCGTTGTTATCAGCCGCCACCGATTTGGCCGGAAAGGGCTTGATGTCGAGTTCGCCGCCGGATTTTTCTTTGAAGCTCTTACACCAGGCTTCAAACAGGGTGTAACCGCTGGTGCCTGCATCCCAGGTGGACTGAACTTTCCAGACTTGAGCGGCGCTTGAGGTTTTGATAAATGGACCGACAGCACTGCTCGCAGCCACTGCAGCTCCGGCTGCCGCGGCAGTCTTCAAGAACTTACGACGGCCGTTGTCTTGCGTGTTCTTCTCAACTGCGACTTCTTTTTTCTGTCCTTGTTCCTGCATTGCTTACTCCTCGTCTTGGGGTTGGGGGTATAGCGGTATGACCGGCTGGAGGTAATGCCGGCCTCCACGCACACGAAACTGCGGACTCTGCAGCGAAGCGCGTAACAATGAAGCTGCTACTTCTAGTACTGCCACCTGCGGTTCGATGAACTGAGCCGCGTTAATCCTGGGTAAGGGAATCGGATGGCAGTCTTTACAGACTAGGTGTATTTACAATTAATGGGTGTAAAGATCAATAATAACAGCACTTCTCCACAGGTGGAGATCTGGTCAAACCAGATATCAGCTTCCTATTATCCCGTTTTCTTCCTTTTGTCAAACCATTTTCAAGTCTGTTCGAGCTTGGAGTGTCCACTTGAATCGGTGGAGCAACAAGTGTTTCAGCACTTTTTTGATTTTCCTATATTATCTATAAAGTCTAATTTTCGTGGTTCAGCCGAGATGTGTGGGGTATCTCTTTTTGTGGGGGCATCAGTGGGTGCTCGGCGATTTATCGATAATAGTGTAGCAGGAAGCGCTCTCATGTGTACTGCGTGTGAAAACGGTGCTTCCTGTTGGGATAAAAAAGCTCACACATTTATTTTTGTTACCGTATTCATTATTTAAATAAGTTGTAGATTTTTTTTCCTAAAATTAGAAAGCGGATCAATCAGCCAATCTCAGAAGACGTCAGTAGGCTGCGGGCCCGCCCAAAAGCCACTGTTTCTGACCGGGGAAATAGATCATCCTGAACAAAAGATCGCTGGTAAAAGAAATCGAGAATCCGCCCTCACTGGCATAACCATAGAGAGTAAATCTGGCATCCCTGTGTGATTGTTTCGGCGCCTTACCTGAACCCCGTAATGGTTCCTCAAAAACTTACCTGCCACACCCCCAAAGTGCTTGACATTCAAGAGCCGATATGACAATTTTACCTGGTCTTACCAGTGTTGATTCGGCTATGGCTCAGTCCGGCGTATCGATAATCGAAAAGAGAGGGGACTGACATTTGTTGACAATTCAATAAGTGATGACGGAGGAACTATGGCAAAGTTTTTAGAATACCAGGGCAAGGAGTACTTCAGAAAGGCTGGTATACCTGTCCCTGAAGGAGAGGCGGTTGACACTCCCGAAGCAGCAGCAGCCGCCGCCGAGAAAATAGGCAAGCCGGTGGTGGTCAAGGCTCAGGTCCTGGCCGGTGGCCGCGGCAAAGCCGGCGGGGTCAAGCTGGTTTCCACACCGGAAGAGGCCGCCAAGGCTGCGGGCGAAATCCTCGGCATGGAAATCAAGGGCCTGACCGTCAAACAGGTTCTTGTCGAAGAGCAACTGGCTATCAAGCAGGAATTTTATGCCGGGCTCATAATCAATTCAGCCCAGGACGTTCGAGGGCCGGTGCTGATGTTCAGCCCGGAAGGCGGAATGGATATCGAATCGGTGCCCGAAGACAAGATCGCCACCTTGAATGTCGACGTCATCAAAGGACTGATGATCCACGACACGCTCGATATGTGCGTGACGATGGGTGTGCAGGGTGGAGCACTGAGGCCGCTTGCCGATGTGGTCCTCAAGCTCTACAATGCGTTTCGAAAAAATGATTGCAGGGCGCTGGAAATTAACCCTTTGGTGCTCACCGAAGAAGGTAAGGTCTATGCTGCTGATTGCCGCATGGAGGCTGACGATCAGGCGGTGTTCAGGCATCCGGAATTCGGTATCAAGATCGGCCGTGAATTTCTCAAAGAACCCACCGATCTTGACCTCATGGGCTGGTCATATGAAGCCAGCGACTTCAGGGGGACGAGCTATATCGCCGAGATGGCCTCTCCCGAAGAGACCGCCGCCGGCGGGTATGTCGGTTATCATGGTATTGGGGGCGGAGCGGCCATGCTCGGCATGGATGCCCTCAACAAGGTAGGTCTCAAAGTGGCAGACTATGCCGACACCAGCGGCAATCCGACCGCCTCGAAAGTCTACCGGACCGTCAAACTTATTTTGTCACAACCCAATATAGAGGGGTATTTTCTCTCCGGCTTTATGATGGCCAACCAGGAACAGTGGCATCATGCCCACGGCCTGGTAAAGGCATTGCGTGAAGAACTGCCGAAGCGTCCTGGTTTTCCCGTGGTTCTGCTGCT
>CBFCWR010000257.1:0-4823 GCA_965601575.1 uncultured Desulfofustis sp.
TAACTGGCAAGAAGGTTGAGCTGACTGCATCAGTCGATCCTTCCATTATTGGCGGCGTCATTGCCAAGGTTGGAGATCTGGTTCTGGACGGCAGCATTAGAACTCAGCTTGCAAGTTTAAAAGGTTCCATTAAGGGGAGAGAATAGATGCAGATCAAAGCCGAAGAAATCAGTCAAATTATCAAGGACCAGATTGGTGAGTACGAAACCAGTGTAGACCTCGACGAGACCGGAACCGTCATCTCCGTTGGTGACGGTGTAGCCCGTGTTTATGGGGTGCAGAACTGCATGGCCATGGAAATCTTGGAATTTCCTGGAGACATATACGGTCTGGCACTGAATCTCGAGGAAGACAACGTCGGTTGTGCCATTCTTGGTGATGTCGTGGGAATCAAGGAAGGCGACATTGTTAAACGGACCGGTCGTATTGCCGAGGTTCCGGTTGGACCTGAAATGGAAGGCCGCGTCGTCGACGGTATCGGTCAGCCCATCGACGGTCAGGGGCCGATCAATGCGGCGAACTCTTCCAGGATAGAGGTTCTGGCTCCCGGTGTTATCGCCAGGAAGGGTGTACATGAGCCGATGTATACCGGCGCCAAGGCGGTTGATGCAATGACGCCCGTTGGCCGCGGTCAGCGCGAACTTGTCATCGGCGATCGCCAGATCGGCAAGACCGCCCTCTGTGTTGATGCCATAATCGCCCAGAAAGAAACCGATGTGCACTGCATCTATGTGGCGGTTGGCCAGAAAAAATCTACCGTTGCCCTGGTGGTCGAGGCACTTAGAAAGCATGGGGCGATGGAATACACGACGGTGGTTTCCGCCTGTGCATCCGATCCAGCCCCGATGCAGTATATTGCACCGTTCGCCGGCTGCTCCATGGGTGAGTATTTTCGCGACAGAGGTGAGCATGCCCTGATAATCTATGATGACCTTTCCAAACAGGCCGTTTCCTATCGCGAGCTCTCCCTGCTGCTCCGCCGTCCGCCTGGACGTGAAGCCTTCCCGGGAGATATTTTCTTCAACCATTCGCGCCTGCTGGAGCGTGCCGCCAAAGTGAACGACGACCTTGGTGCCGGCTCACTCACCGCCCTGCCCATAATCGAAACTCAGGCTGGCGACGTATCTGCCTTCATCCCGACCAACGTGATCTCCATTACCGATGGTCAGGTTTACCTGGAACCCGATCTGTTCTTCTCGGGTGTGCGTCCGGCGATCAACGTCGGCTTGTCGGTATCCCGCGTCGGAGGCGCCGCCCAGGTCAAAGCCATGAAGCAGGTTGCAGGTACCTTGCGTCTTGATCTGGCCCAGTACCGTGAGCTCGCGGCATTCGCAGCTTTCGGTTCGGATCTCGATGCCGCCACCCAGGCGCAGCTGACCCGTGGCGAGCGCCTGGTCGAGATTCTCAAACAGCCTCAGTACCAGCCGCTGCCGATGGAGAAGCAGGTCTGTATCATCTATGCCGGTACCACTGGCTGGCTTGATGAATTACCGGTTGATACTCTAGGGGATTACGAAGCAGAGCTCTACAATTACATCGAGTCCAATGAACCGTCCATTTTCGCTGATTTGAAAGAGAATCAAGCTTTTGATGACGCCCTGAAAGAGAAACTCGATAAAGTGTTGGCCAGCTTTGGTGACACCTTCAAGGCGACGAAAGGTCTTAACTAATTCAGCAAAGGTCACGCTATGCCGAGCTTAAAAGAAGTCAAAACAAAGATCGTCGGTGTCAAGAAGACCGCCCAGATCACCAAGGCCATGAACATGGTTGCCTCCGCCAAACTGCGCGGGGCCCAGGAAAAGATGGAGGCCTTCAGGCCTTACACTGCCAAGTTCAACGAGGCGATGTCCAATCTGTCGGGTGGAGCCAGTACCGGCGGAAGTTATCCCTTGATGGAAAAACGCGACGTTAAATCGGTGGAACTTGTAGTGATCACTTCCGATCGCGGGTTATGTGGTTCGTTCAACTCCAATATCGGCAAGCTTGCCGAGAATAAGTTGAAGGAGTACGAAGCGGAAGGAAAAACGGTCAGTTTCATCTGTGTCGGCAAAAAGGGATTTCAAATTCTGAAGAAGACCGGCAAGGTCCGGAAAGCTTACAGCGATATTATGGGCACCTTCCAAATGTTCAACGCCCGGGAGATCGCCACTGAGCTTGCTGAATATTTTCTGGCCGATGACGGCTCAGACAAAGTTGAGGTGTTGTTCGGAGAATTCAAATCGGTGGCAGTTCAAAGACCCGCCGCCAAGGAGTTTCTGCCAGTTCAGCCGGTTGAGACAGCCGAAGATGAGGAAAGCGGCCCGCAGATATCCGGCGAGTACATATACGAACCTTCGGCCGAGGAGATCATGGATGTACTGCAGCCTCTCTACCTCAATGTCATGATCTATCATGCCATGCTCGAGGTTGGGGCCAGTGAACATGCTGCCAGGATGACGGCCATGGATGCAGCGACCAATGCCTGCAACGACATGATTTCCGATTTGACCATCTTGTACAATAAGGCGCGCCAGGCTGCGATTACCGCAGAACTGCTGGATATCGTCAGCGGTGCCGAAGCCCTTAAAGGATAGTAGACATTTTAAATAATCTCAAAAACTTATAGGAGGGGTTAGGCCCGATGAGTGAGCAGAGAATAGGAAAAGTTTTACAGGTCATCGGACCTGTGGTTGACGTGGAGTTTGATGCCGGCAACTTGCCGAATATCATGAGTGCGCTGATGATCAGCAACCCGGCTATTTCCGATGTGGCTGACAACCTTGTTGTTGAGGTTGCCCAGCATCTTGGCGACAACGTCTGCCGCTGCGTGGCCATGGATCAGACCGATGGTCTGGTGCGCGGCATGGAGGCACGAGATACTGAATTACCGATTACCATTCCGGTCGGCGAGCCCACCCTGGGCCGCATCATGAACGTGGTGGGGCGCCCGGTTGACGGTCTTGGCCCGATCACCTCCGATAAGAATATGCCGATCCATCGCCCTGCACCGGCGTTTACCGAGCAGGATACCGAGGTTCGCGTTCTGGTGACTGGAGTCAAGGTTATCGATCTGCTGGTTCCTTTCCCCCTGGGCGGCAAGATGGGTCTGTTCGGCGGAGCCGGTTGCGGTAAGACCGTTGTTATGATGGAAATGGTTAACAACATTGCCATGCATCACGGTGGTATTTCAGTCTTCTGCGGCGTTGGCGAGCGTACCCGTGAGGGCAACGATCTCTACCACGAGATGAAAGATTCCGGCGTACTTCCCAAAGCTGCGCTGATCTACGGTCAGATGACCGAACCTCCAGGGGCGCGTGCCCGTGTGGGACTTACCGGTCTGACCGCGGCCGAGTATTTCCGTGATGAGGAGGGCCAGGACGTGCTCTTCTTCGTTGACAATATCTTCCGTTTCACCCAGGCAGGTTCCGAGGTTTCGGCGCTTCTCGGTCGCATGCCGTCCGCGGTTGGGTATCAGCCAACTCTGGCCACCGACCTTGGTGCCCTGCAGGAACGCATTACCTCGACGACCAAAGGTTCGATTACTGCCGTTCAGTGCGTCTACGTACCTGCTGACGACTTGACCGACCCGGCTCCGGCAACCACATTTGCCCATCTTGACGGTACTGTGGTCCTCGCACGATCACTTGTTGAGCTTGGTATCTACCCGGCTGTTGATCCGCTCGACTCCACCTCCAGGATCCTCGATCCCAACGTCATCGGTGAAGAGCATTATCAGGTTGCCCGCGGTGTGCAGGTGACCCTGCAGAAGTACAAAGATCTGCAGGATATCATCGCCATTTTGGGAATGGACGAGCTTTCCGAGGAAGATCAGGTCACCGTCGCCAGGGCCAGGAAAATCCAGCGTTTTCTGTCCCAGCCGTTCCACGTGGCGGAAGTATTTACCAATATTGCCGGTAAGTTCGTGTCGGTGGAAGATACCGTTAAAGGCTTCAAGGAGATTCTTGAAGGCAAGCACGATGAGCTGCCGGAAAGCGCCTTCTACATGGTGGGTACCATAGAAGAAGCCATTGAAAAAGCAGCCAGCTAAGCGCTGTGGTATTCTAAACGAGAGGTAGATTAAATGGCACAGCAGATTGCATTGGAAGTGGTAACTCCCTCCGGGGCGGTGGTCAGTGAAGACGTTGACATCGTGAACGCACCCGGATACGGAGGTGACTTCGGTGTTCTGGCCAATCATGCCCCGTTCCTCTCAACCATCAAGACGGGTATTTTGTCATACGAATCAGGCAAAAATCGTGAATATCTTATGGTGAGCGGCGGTTTTTGTGAGGTCTCCAACAATAAAATTACCTTTCTGGTGGAGAGTGCGGAGTTTGGTCACCAGATCGACGTGGACCGTGCGATGCGGGCCAAAGAAAGGGCGGAGAAGCGAATCGCTCAGTCGGCCGCGCACGATGAGTCAATTAATGTGGTACGGGCCGAAGCCGCGCTGCAGCGCGCCATCATACGGCTCAAAGCTGCCAATATCAAGTAGCAGCCACAGTTTGTGCATCAAAAAGGCCGTCTCCTCTGGAGACGGCCTTTTTAAATTCCCACTCTCTAAATCCACTCTACCCCATCATTCCCGAGATGCCCGTTGGGGTGCCTGAGCACGTAGACTGCTCCTCCGGTTCATCAGTCGCGAGCTTGTCTGAACGGACGCCTTGAACTCGTGTTTTTAGAAAAATAACCAGGCACTTATGCTTACCTGGTTATTTTCTCTTATTGAGCTGAGGCGACGTTGGCGTTGGCGTACTGGCTGATGCCATCGGAGATCTGTTCTGCCAGTCTGTCGATAAACTGATCATCACCAAGCAGCTTGGCGTCATCGGGATTACTGATAA
>CBFCWR010000258.1:0-4822 GCA_965601575.1 uncultured Desulfofustis sp.
GTACAGCGGATGGTCAACAATTACCGGGAAGAGCCGTTGACTGCCATACTTCCCGGCGTCGCCCTGCAGCAGCTCTGGGAGATCACCGGGGTGGCGGAGAAAGCCCTGATGGCGGTGTCGTCGTTTGTCGTGGTGGTCGGCATGCTCGGCATGCTCACGGCCCTGCTGACCAGCCTCAACGAGCGCAGGCGGGAGATGGCAATACTGCGCTCAATCGGGGCCCGACCGCTGCACGTGTTCATCCTCATCATCGGCGAAGCCACAGGCATCACTGTGCTCGGAATCATACTCGGCGTCATCATGCTGTACGGCCTTCTGGTGGCGGTTCAGCCCGTGGTCCTGTCGATGTTCGGCTTCTATCTCGCCATCGGCGGTATCTCAGCCTATGAAACGCTGCTCATGGGCGTGATTTTCCTGGCTGGAACGCTGATTGGCATAGTGCCCGGCTGGCGCATCTACCGCTATTCGCTCGCCGACGGCATGACGGTAAGAATCTGAGCATATTACGGCGGGAGTCAATTCAGCCCGCGGGTACCCACCTTCGAATAGCTGGGGGCCATCGACAGGTAGTGATCGAGCTGGTAGATCTCGGACGGTTCTGCCTGGGTCATCCGTTCCCTGATTTCAGTTAACCGCTCCACATGGGCGCGTACCTGCCACATGGCCAGATCCCTGGCCACCCTGCCGGCCATTTCCGGGTAATTGTCGAGCAGCAGTGCATAACTGTCGACGATATTATGGCGCAGCAGGAAGAAGGGCAGATCTTCGGGATTCTCCTGCGATCCAAGCACGGACAGGCTGGTGATCACCTGCTCCAGTTCGTCCTTCGAGCGGCCCGGCTTACTGAAATACCAGGTTTTCACCTCCTCCAGGCCGGTCTCTGGATGGGTTTCGATAAAGGCGGTGAGCCAGGCCGAAAGATTAGTCGTCATTCCCAGGCGGGAGGCTGATTCGATATGCTTTCTGATATAGGCAATGTCGTCGGGGTTGTTGCTTTGCCCGAGAAAGAGGATGTAGAGACTGTGCCACTCGATAAAACGAAAATTGGCCAGCATTTTGTAGATCTGTTCCCTCGATATCTCCCGGGCCAGCGGCTTGATCATCGAATAAGGTGCCCTGCCGACCTCGAGATAGGCCTGTTCCTGGATCTGGGGATGCTCGCTGGTCAACAGCCCTGAAAAATGGCGCACCCGATCGCCGTTTCCGGGGGATTCGAGCCAGGCGCTGGCGTTGTCCAAGATAGTACGGATAAACGGCTGATAGGAATTGTCGGCAAAGGTAATCATGCGCCACTCATCCTCGCTGTTCTTTCTGGCGAGGACGACCGCGCTGTCGGGGATATGGAGCAGTTTTCTGCGGGTGGACGAGTCGCAGAACAGCTTTATCGGTCCGTGCGCCTCTGGGCCCCTCAGGGTTTCAATCGGGTAAAAGACGTATGGAGAATCGTCCATTTCCCTCGCAAAGATAATCTCGTCATGCGCCAGCAACCGGTCGGCAAGGGTTCGTTCAGGATAGGGTACGCAGATGGTGCAGGCCTGGGCGGACGGCACCTGGAGAAAAGCAGCGCAGAAAATGGCCAGCAAAAGGCAGCTGCATACTTGTCTGAAATCGGTAATCATCGCTCGCCACCATAGCTCAGATCGAGATTGTTGGCAGTGCGAACGCGCTAGAAAATAGGAAATTTGGTGTCAAGCGAGCCGTCGGTCAGATCTTTGTCCTGCACTTCACGCTGGATGGCCAGGTAGTGGGAAATTACCCCTTCCTCGCCGTGAATCGGGACGATTTTCCACTCCATGATGAATTCAGAACCATCCTTGCGATAGTTGTAGGTTTTACCGTGGAACACATCGCCGTCGTCAAGTTTTTCTTTCAACTCCTTGAGGACCGACTGATCCGATTTTTCCCCCTGAAGAATGGCGGGTGATTTTCCAAGCAGCTCCTCAGAGGTATAGCCGGTCATTTCGCAAAAGGCCGGGTTCACGTAAATCACTGGATATCCTGGTTCGGCAAGAGTGATCATGACCCCCTGAAAAGAGGACTCCAGGGCAAAACTCAGCATATTCTGCATGATCGTCTGAAAATTCTGGTCGTAATCGAAAATATGTTCGAGATTCAAGGTATTGGACATGACGTCTTCTCCAATTTTCTCATGGATGCATCGGTTTCGGTCCGCTTTTCCCGTCAGCATTACCGGGGATGAGACCCCGGAATCTCTGCAGTGTGTGTCGGACGGCCTTTCATAACTGATAAACTTATACATCATTGCCAAAGGTGAAAGAGAAAAATGTCACCTTCCGGCTAGGCAATATCAAACAGGTGGACCGGGTAGCGACCTCTGTCCATGTCATTGCAATAGAGTTTCAGGGTTTTGTGGATGGATCGAAAGGCGATCTCCTGCCAGGGGATCTCGTCCGGGGTGAACAGCTTGACCTCGAGGCTTTCGCTGCCGGGATCACTGACCTGCTCAGCGAGGGTGCACCTGAACATGATGTAGACCTGGTTGACCCGCACGATATTGGTGATGGCGTAGGGTTCCAGATCGGCTATCTGGTAGCCCGCTTCCTCGAACGTCTCCCGGGCAGCTCCTTGCTGCAGAGTTTCGCCAATTTCAAGGTAGCCAGCCGGCAGCGTCCATTTATTGAGAGCAGGCTCGATACCGCGCCGGCAGAGAAGAATACGCCCTTGAGACTCGGGAATGGTGCCCACCACCATGATCGGGTTCTGGTAGTGGATCAGCTCACAGGTGTCGCACACAAAGCGCGGCCTGTCGTCCGCGTCCGGTATTTTTCTGGTGACCGGTGCACCGCATTGGGGGCAATAATTCATGGTCGTGACCTCGATCTATCCCGAGGTTGTACCATACATCGTTGATTTTAAGCGACATTATTTAGGATTCCGGGGGTATTTGAGTGACAACAGACAGATCCTATTCGAATTTTTTTCACTATCAAACTCTGTGATCGTCTTTTTCTGTTGCTATTTAATTAAAATAGCTTATTGTTGCCAACCAGTGAGGTTGAACCTCTTTTTGAAGATCACGCATAGCATCGCGCGCCACCTGTCTTGTAGCATCCCCTTCATTGCAGAGCCCAATAAGATTCTAGCTGATCATGACCGAGGAGAAAGGCGGACTCAATGGCTTTCTCGCTTGATATAAGATTCAGATAGGCCTGGTCCAATTCATTAGAAGCGGCCAAGGTCTACCTGAGCATGACCCGTCGACGGGTCTGCACGAATAATTTCTGGGAACAGTTCTCAGAGTTTAAGATCGCACAGCGGTCTTAGGGAACCTTTTAAAATTTTTTAAAGGTCCCACTTATTAAATTAGTCCAAGCAATGGACTACCAGTAAAGGAGTAGTAGAAATGTCAGAAGGAACAGTAAAATGGTTTAATGATGCAAAGGGTTATGGTTTCATCGCCCAGGATAACGGCAGTGACCTCTTTGTTCACCATAGCGGGATCAATGCCGATGGGTTCAAAACCCTCGAGGAAGGCGCCAAAGTCGTCTTCGAGATCGTTGAAGGCCCCAAAGGACCGGCAGCCACCAACGTAGTTCAGCTGTAAATTCCCATCCCTTCTCGGGGGTTGTGCCTCTGGCGCAGCCCCCTTGAGCGTTCGCTCACTTCTTCCAGAAGGCAGGCAGGAACACGACCAGTGCCGAAAACATTTCCAGTCTGCCCACCAGCATGTTCCAACTCAGGAACCATTTACCGAAGCCTGATATGAAGGCATAATTCTCCGACGGTCCGACGCTGCCGAAGCCCGGCCCGATATTCATCAGGGCGGCGATTACGGCGCTCATGGCGCTCACGTAGTCGAGTTCGTCGGAAACCGAGATCAGGCAGCCGCCTGCAAGCACCAGCAGTATATTGACGATGAAATAGCAGACCGCCAGGTCGATGACGCTCTGTTCCACCGGTCTGCCGTTGAGCCGTACCGAGACGATGGACATCGGCTGGATGTATATCTTTTTGATGGAGCCGTAGAGGTATTTCCAGATCACCGCGTAGTGCACTATTTTGATGCCGCTGGTGGTTGAGCCGGCACAGGCGCCAATGAAACAGACCGCAAACAGAAACATCTGGGCGGCCTGGGGCCAGATTTCGTAGTCCGCCGTGGTGAAGCCGGTGGTGGTCAGCAGCGAGGCAACCTGGAAGGTACCGTAGCGCAGCGATTCCCAGAAAGTGGCGTAGGTCCCCCGGTACCAGAGAATCAGAGAGACGGCCAGGCAGAAAAGGGCGAGAATACTTATGTACCAGCGCAGCTCGGTGTTTTTTCTGATCTCGCTGAAGTTGCCGCGCATCATCTGGTAATAAAGGACAAAGGTGATGCCGCCCAGAAACATGAAACAGATGACGACCCAGTCGATATAGGCGCTGCCATAGTGACCGATACTCGCATTTCTGGGGGAATAGCCGGAGGTCGAGACGGTGCCGAAGGCGGTGCACAGGGCATCGAACAACTCCATTCTGCCGGCCACCAGAAGCAGGGTCTGCACGAGGTTCAGGGCCAGGTAAATGACCCAGAGCCAGATCATCGCGTCCCGATTGCGGGCGATGAACTTATCGCGGGTGATAATCTGACCGGGACTCGATTCGGCCCTGAACAGACGCACGCCGCCGACCCCATGGGGCAGGAAAATGATGGTCAGGGTCAGAAACCCCATACCCCCGAGCAGGTGGGTCTGGCTGCGCCAGAACAGCAGCCCGTGGGGCAGCGCTTCGATGTCGGTGAGGATTGTCGCCCCGGTGGTCGTGTAGCCCGACATCATCTCGAAGAAGCCGTCGGTAAACGACGGGATCGAACCGTGGATCATGAAGG
>CBFCWR010000259.1:0-4784 GCA_965601575.1 uncultured Desulfofustis sp.
CCATTGTAAAGGTGTAAATCCCCCGGCCTGGTCAACTGGTGAACGCCAGGTATTGAAGCAGTCGCTGCCCAAGGAAAAACGGTTGCCTCGTGATAAGGCAACCGTTGCAGCAATCAATCGCATTATCTGAATAGATTCTAGGACAAGTGCTTCTTGAAAAACGTAATCGTCCGCTCCCAGGCGATTTTCGCCTGCTCCTCGTTGTAACGCGGGGTTGAGTCGTTGTGGAAACCATGACGCGTTCCCTCGTAGGTGTGCATGACAAACTCTTTGTTGTGTGACTCCAGGGCTTTTCGATAGTCTTCTCGTGAGGCGTTGACGCGTTTGTCATCCTCGGCATAGTGGACCATCAGAGGGGCCTGAATTTTGGGAACATCCTCTACGTTCGGTCCACTGCCGTAGAAGGGAACACCGGCGTTAAGATCAGCCCCCATGACCACCGCAAGCTTGTTGACCACACCGCCGCCATAGCAAAACCCTGTCGCCCCCAACTTGCCGGTGGAAAGTTCGTGCGCCTTCAGGTATCTGGCGCTGTTCAACAGGTCGGTAAAAAGTTTGTCTCCGTCCAGCGACTTCTGCATCACCTTGCCGTCGTCATCATTACCAGGGTAACCACCGATAGGCGCAAGCCCATCGGGAGCGAGCGCAAGAAATCCCTCGACGGCTGCCCGGCGAGCGACATCTTCGATATATGGATTCAAGCCCCTGTTTTCATGAACGACAAGGACCGCGGGAAACGGACCTTCCCCGACAGGCTGCACCAGATAACCGCCCATTTTCCCGGAGGTGCCGCCGGGAGAATCGTATTCGACATACGTGGGTTTGATGCGCTCATCTGTGAAGGAAATGGTCTGAGCCTTAGCGTACCTCGGCAACAACGCCTCGGCCATGGTTAATGCCGATCCGCTTACCACAACCAATGCTGATGCTCTGTTGAGGAACTGTCGGCGGGTCATCTGGGTGTGGCAGTACTCATCATAGAGATCGTATACTTGGGAATCGATATAGTCTTCAGTCAAAGTTTTCACCTCGTGGTTGTTGATATGGGTTGAGGAAGAACGATAATTTCAAGCGATATTCACCGGCGTACAGATTCCTTCTCGATAACCTATAGGTCAAGCAATATCAGGAATTGTCGCAGTCGTCAAGTTCCTGAAGATAGGTAAAGAGTTACTTTTCACTAGGGTGATAACATCGATGGAGAAGCATCCCGTTTACCTGCCAGTTATGAACTACACCTAGACGGCGGGCAACACAGAAAGTTTTTGCAGAGTCTCAGGGCTGACTGTCAAAAACTACCTCGAGTATTGGTAAAATCCATATCATGTGCACCACTTTGCAGCGAGCGTTTCAGTTTCTTCCGGAATGATTCCGAGCAGCACTGCGATATCGAGGATTGTGAAACGACTCCGCATCTGGCCGGCATGGTTGACCACGGACAGATAGAAATCCTGGGTGACAGGGGCATTATTAAAACGCAGATCTGAATATCGATGTGCTGCACCGGCAAGCCGCAGACATTCTTTCAGTTGTCTGGCCTGAATCAAATGAGCTTTGATGGCAGCTTTACAGGCTTCCCAATTGCCGGGTTGATTGAGGATTTCGATTGCCCGATTCATCCTTGGCAGTTTTTTCTGATATTCCTCTGCTACAACCGGGGTCAGGGTTCCCCAGAATGTCTCATCCACTTGTGACGGCGGGGGACTGAACCGAGGCCGGTCGATGGTCAGGATCCTCTCGTATAAAGCGGCCATTAAAATAGAGCTCACGCCAACCTGACGGCCATGAAGATCGTGGGAGTGTCCATCTCTTGCGGCGAGCATATCAAGCGTATGGGAGATCAGGTGTTCGCCCCCCGAGGCAGGCGACGAGGTTCCAGTGATGGTCATGGCAATGCTCGAGTAGAACAAAGCCGTGAACATAGCCTTGAAACCATCCGGATCCCGGTTCTTGATTTTGTCTGGATTATTCAAATAGACCGGTTCGAGGTCTTTGAGAAGATCGATGGAAAACTGGCAGAAATAATCCTCGAACAGGAAGTGATTCAATCTCCAGTCGGCGCTGCTCACCGGTTTTGCCAGCACATCTCCGAGCCCGGCGGAGCTCAGCTCAACGGGGGCGTTGAGCAGGATAGCGGGTGTGGCAATTACTGCTTTTGGGGGGGCGGCATGAAACAGCACTTTGAGCCCATCGATGGTGGCCGCGACGTTGGCTGAAGCGTAGCCGTTCATGGATGCCGCTGTCGCCGCGACGACATAGGGTTTATGCTGAAGAAAGGCCACCCACTTCACCAGATCGTTGATCACGCCGCTGCCCAAGGCCAGCAGAAAAGTGCTGTCAGCGGTGTGTCTGAGCAGAAGGTCCCTGGTCGCGTCATCGACCGTCGGTGATTCGCCATCATGATCGGGGACGATAAAGTGGCTGCACCTGGCGCCGTCGGTTTCGCACAATGCCGTTATTTCCCTGCCTGCGACCGCATAGGTTCTGCTGTCTGCAATGATAAGACAGCTTCGGTCCGGACTGTAGGTATCGATCAATCTGCTCATGGAGCCAAAGGCGTCCTTGGCGTAGACGAATTCCTCGGTGGGAACCGTGTGCGTCTTCCCGCATCTGCATTCAAAGGAGGATCCCAATAATTCTTGTAATTCCATTCTTTCCTGTGCGGGCTTTTACCAGATAAACCCTTTGGCTATCAAAGTCGGAAAACTATTCTCGGTTTGGCACAATCCAGTGAGTTGATCAACATCCCCGGGAATTGTCGATAGTTCACGCCAATGAACACCGGTTCCCACGAGCAGACTGTGCAACCCGCACCGATTTGCCCCTTTGATATCAGTTGTTAAACTGTCGCCGATCACCAGGATGCGGCGAGCAGCGATGCCGGAGAGTTTGTCGAGACTGAAATGGTAAATATCCTCATAAGGCTTTCCAAAGTATATAACCCGGCCGCCGAGTTTTTCGTAGTAGACCGCCAGGGCACCAGGTCCGATACCCAGTACACCATTTCTATTTACCAGAGTGTCGGGATTGGCGCAGACCATGGTCAGTCCTTTTTGGGCGAAGTAGCGCAGTCTCTCTTCGTATTTCACCGTGGTCGAGGGATTGCCTTCGACTCCTATGGTCAGTATGAATTCCGCGTCTGACACTTCTTCTGTTTTAGTGAGTCCGAGCCCTTTGGTGAGACCATACCTTTCAGAGCCGAACAGATAGTAGCATGTACCTAAATTCCTTAATCTGCGGTCACGGGCGCGGCTGAATCCAAGATGGGTGAGTTCGCCCGAGGTAACCAGATGGGTGTAGAGCTCCGGCATGACGCCGAAGTCGACCAGATCGACCCTGACCATCTTGGCTCTGCGCCCGCTGTTGGAGAGAAGCAGGACTTCTTTTCCGCGGCTGCGCAGTCTGCGTAGACAGTCAATAACCCCGTCATAGGTGGTGGAGCCGTTGTGCAGGACTCCCCAGATATCGGTGATAAAGGCATCATAGCGATCTTGTAGAGCCGATATTCCCGCTGTGAATTTCATGATTACAGGCAGCGTTCCCGATGGTGCCAACCACTTAAGTAATCCTGGCCCTGGCTTTTATTGACAGGTACTCGCTGAGGATCACCACGCCGAAGATTGAGATCAGAATGACCGATACCTCGTGCCAGGCAAAGAGATTGATGGATGAGTAGAGCACGATGCCGATGCCTCCGGCACCGACAAATCCAAGTACGGTGGATTCACGGATGTTGATGTCCCAACGGTAGATGATGGTCCCCAGCACCACCGGCATCACCTGCGGCAAGACGCCAACCAAAAGGGTCTGCAGGTTGGAGGCGCCGGTTGCCTCCACGGCCTCTACCGTACCCACATCTATCTCCTCTATGGCCTCGGCGATGAGCTTGCCGACAAAGCCAATCGACCGGGCCGCCACCGAGAAGATTCCGGCCACCGGCCCGGGCCCGAAAATGGCGACAAACAAGAGCCCCCAGACAACCGTGTTGACCGACCTGGAAGTGACCAGAATGAACCGGCCCAAAAACCAGGTGGCCTTGTTAAAGGTGGTGTTTTGTGCCGCCAGGATGGCAACCGGAAAGGCAAGGAAAACAGTAAATACGGTTCCCAGGGTGGCGATATGCAGGGTTTCTACCAAAGGGTTGAGAATCTCGAGAAAAAAGGGCCAATAGGGCGGCACCATCCTGGTAAATAAATCAGCGGCCTGGACATGGGCGTCGAGGAAATAGAACCAGGGTATGTCGAGATTGCTCACCGACCAGACGGCAATAAAGACTATGCCGGCATACCAGATATAGCGGATGAGCGTCTCTTTAGGAGTAAAACGTTTCCAGATCTGGGGGTATTTCTGGTGTAGATCAGTCTGGCTCATCGCAGTTTCGCCCGTATCCAGTTGCTAAAAAATTCCCCCAGAAATACCAGCGACACGATGGTCATCAAGATGGCCAGACTGAAGCCATAATCGTAGCGGGAAAAACTTGCCGCCAGGGTCTGCCCGATGCCACCGGCGCCGACAATGCCAACCACCGTAGAGTGCCTGATATTGGCGTCGAGCCGGTAAATGGAAACGCCTATGTAGCGCGGCAGGATATGAGGCTGGACCGCATAGAGCAGAAGTTTTGGGAAACTGGCACCGGTGGCCTTGATGGCCTCCAGTTTACCTGGTCTCATATTTTCGATATCTTCGGCAACCATTTTGCCGATGAAGCTGAAACTGTCCACAATCAGGGTCAAGACGCCTGCCAGGGGACCAAAGCCAAATATTTTCACGAAGAAAATCGCGAT
>CBFCWR010000260.1:0-4771 GCA_965601575.1 uncultured Desulfofustis sp.
AAACACAACCCGGGCGGTCATGCCCTGGTCTTCATTGGCGGTCAGGGAAAAGCGGGCATTGTGCTGCTTGAGGATCTGCTCAACCAGGGTGAGCCCCATACCGGTTCCGTAGGTTTTGGTAGTGTAAAACGGGTCCCTGGCCCGGGACAGATCACCGTCGACCATGCCGCTTCCGGTGTCGCTGACCGAGATGCACACCTCGTCGTCGAGAACCTCTGCACCGATGGTGAGTACGCCGCCGGCATCCATTGACTCGATGCTGTTTCTGATCAGGTGCAGAAATGCCTGGTGGACCTTGTCACCATCGATTTCAAGCGACACATCCTCTTCGGGAAGCTTGACTCGGTAGATGATGTCCTGCTTTTTCATGGTGGAGTAAAAGACCATTCCCGCCCGTTTGACTATGGCGAAAAGAGGCTGCACGCTTTTCTGCAGATTCGTATCGCTGACAAAATTAAACAGATCATTCAGGGTCGATTCCACCTTGGCCGACTCTTTGGTCAGCACCTTGAGAAATCTTCTGTTTTTCTGCTCCGAAACCCGCTTGCCCAGCAGCCGGGCGGTGCCGCCGATCGAGGTGATCGGGTTGCGCAGGGCGTGAACGAGCTGGGCCGACATCTGGCCCAGTACGGTGAACCGTTCCGACTCGAGCAATTGATCACGGCTCTTTTCGAGTTCTTCGGTAATCTGCTCGAGTTGCTCTATCTTTTCCTGCATATCGTGGTACAGGCGTGAATGTTCGATGGCCAGGCTGGCCTGGGCACCAAACATCTCCAGCGCCCTGACATCGCTCTGTTCGATTGGTTTGCGGGTGATAAAATTATCGGCAATGATGACCCCCAGTGACCGGTCGGGAGAGAAGAGAGGTACGATGACAAAGCTGTCCTGATTGAGGGCGGCGATCAGCTCCGCGGGTATGTGTACATCTGCGCTGCCTTTATCCACCAGGATCGAACGCCTGGTCCGGCATGCGTGAATGAGCGGGTGGTCGTTTCGGGAGGCGGGAATCTCGAGGGTCCGGACAATCTCGTTAACCACCCCGTTGGCCTCTTTTAAATCCTCGGAACTCCGTTTGAAAAGGGTTTGCAGGTCGAGTTTTTCGGTCTTGATTTTCCGCCAGATGGCGAGTGCGTCGGTCCGGTTGTCGGGTCCGATGGCCAGCTCACCCCTGAGAATCGAGCCGTCATCGCTGAACAGAGCCAGAAAGGCACGGTTGAAGGCCAGTCCCTCTTCGGACGTGATGCCAATCAGGATGGTCTTGAGCACCGCCTCCAGTTCCACTTCGCTCAGGTAGCCGCTGTTCATTATCACCATTAGGTGATGGAGAAAAAGGGTGCGGAGATTGGCAAGCTGCAGCTCGCGGCGCAAAGCCCGGCTTTCCGTGCGCAGCGCGCGCTTGTGCAGCACTTCTGCCACGGCCTGATAGAGGGCGGCACCACTGAGGGGCCCTGCCAGATAGCGGTCAACCTCTTGGCCCAAAAACGGCTCGAAATCGGGCGATGGGTCCACGACAATGATGCCCAGCTCCCGATGGTCTCGATGCAGCCGGTTCAGCACAGAGGTCGAACTCTTTTCCACAAGCGGCAGATCGATCAGCGCCAGGGCCGCTCGGTGGTTGTTGAGCTGAGCTATTATCTGGTCGATGGTCGAGGCGACGGTAAAAGGGAGATCGAGATCGGTGAGCAAATCCTGGAGTTCAGCAGAGATCTGCTCGGAGGTCGAGGCGACGACGATGCATTCGTCGTCATTGAGGGGTATTTCCCCAGTGTTTTCAAATAATTGATCGACAGCAGGGAAAGGCTCTACCATAAAACATTCCAGCCGTTGCCGGCCCTTTCCAAAGAGATGGTCATGACCGGAAATGACAAAGGGCACCAAAATTCAGCGTAGTGCCCTAAAATCAGTCGCTTTTCTACTAGTTTACTGGTTTGGTTGAAAAATAAAAATAAAAATCGTATAAACTGGAAGCCTTGCCCTCATTTCAAGCTAACCCTTGCATTGTCTTTAAGCTGACGTTCACGATTTCAGACGGTCTGCAGGGATGAAGGATATTTTGTGAAGACATTCTTTGCCACCGGCGGCCCCCTCTCTCAACATCTCTCTCACTACGAGTCCAGACCAGACCAGTTGCTGATGGCCCAGAGGATAGCCTCCTTTCTGGCAACGCCCGAGGCTGGCCCGCCAGGAACCCCGGATTACAGCGATGTACTCGTGGTCGAAGCCGAGACCGGCATCGGAAAAAGTCTGGCCTACCTGGTGCCGGCCATCGACTCGGGCATGCGGGTGGTGGTCTCCACCGCCACCATCAATCTGCAGGATCAACTGATCGAAAAGGAGATCCCACTGCTGGAGAAGGTCCTGGGGCGAGAAGTCTCCGCCGTCTGCGTGAAAGGTCGGCAGAATTACCTGTGCCTGCATCGCTGGTATCAGCATCGCTATTCTCCCCAGATTTCTCTGGTCGGGGATGAAGATTGCGACAGAATAGAGGACTGGCTGGAGCAGACCGAGTTTGGTGACCGCTCCGAGCTGGACTGGCTGCCGGACAAGTCACCCCTGTGGCCGAAGATATCGGCCCACAGCTATCAATGTCTGGGCAGCGACTGTCCGGAGTGGTCCAACTGTCTGGTGAATAAACTGAGAAAGCGGGCGGCCTCGGCCCGTATCCTGGTGGTCAACCATCATCTCTATTTTTCCGACCTTGCGCTGCGCCAGAGGGGCTTCGGGGAGATTCTTCCCCGGCACGAGGCGGTCATTTTCGATGAGGCCCACCACCTCGAGGGGGTGGCGACCACGTTTTTCGGCACCAGTTTCAGTCAATACCAACTCTACGATCTGATCGGCGACATCGGCCAGCAGGCCGAGATCGATCTCGAACTCGAAGAGGGTGACCGCATCGTCGGCACGGCCGCCGGCATCCGCCAGCGGGTTGAGGGGTTCGTGGCCCTTTTCCCTGCCCAGCGAGGCCGCTTCAGCCTGGTGGAATTCGTCCGGGCCAACGACAACTGGGCCTCGGAAGTCGAACTGGTTGCCGAAGGCATGAAGCGGTTCGCCACCGATCTGGCAGAGCTCGCCGGTCGTTATGAGAACTGGCAGGTGCTCGCCGATCGGGCAGCCGAGCTTCATCAGAATCTGCTTTTTGTCGGCCTGCTCGATATGGAGATGCGCTCCTCCTCCCACGTGTACTGGTATGAGAAACGGGAACGGGCGGTCAGCCTTTCAGCTACCCCGGTCAATGTTTCAGAGGATTTGAGGGGCAGCCTCTACTCGGCCGTACCCAAGATCATCCTGACCTCGGCGACGCTGACCACCGGGGGCAGTTTCGACTACATCAGGCAGCGGCTCGGGCTCCGCGACGACATCGAGGCCCTGCAGCTGAAATCGCCCTTCGACTATGGATCGAGAACGGTGTTGTATGTACCGGGATCGGGGTTTCCCGAACCGTCGTCGCCCGGCTATGACGAGGCGCTTTGCGAGCAGGTGGAAAGGCTGCTGAAGATTACCAGGGGACGAGCACTGGTCTTGTTTACCAGCTTCCGGGGCATGGATCTGGTGGCTGAATATTTGACCAGAACACTGAACTACCCGGTGCTCGTCCAGGGAACCGCATCGCGCGCCAGGCTGCTGGAGCGCTTTCGCTCCCAGACCGATTCGGTGCTGCTGGCGGTTGCCAGTTTCTGGGAAGGTGTGGATATCGTCGGCGAATCGCTCAGCGGCGTGATCATCGATAAACTGCCCTTCGAAGTCCCCACCGACCCCGTTGTCCAGGCTCGGATTCAGGCAATCAGAGAAGACGGCGGCAACCCTTTCTTCGATTTTCAGATTCCCCGGGCGGTGCTGAGCCTGCGCCAGGGGGTCGGCAGGTTGATGCGTTCGGCCAGCGACGGGGGGCTGATCTCGGTGCTCGACGCCCGTCTGTTCAGCAAGCGCTACGGCAGCGTCTTCCTGAACAGTTTGCCGCCCTCACCGGTGGTCCGGGAGATGGTTGAGATTAAGAACTTTTTTGGTATGTTGGAGGAAAACCAATCCTGAGTTGGTGAACGTCGGACTATGGAACTCAAGAAGCTTATAATCGAAGAAGCGGCCAAGATTGACGAAGTGATGCGCCGGGATATAGACGAGTTGGCCGCGGAACTCGATCCCCTGCTGATAGAGATCCTCAATTACGGTCTTTTCAGCGGCGGCAAACGAATAAGGCCGTTTCTTACCACTTCGGCCGGTCGCCTCTGCGGCTGCACCGACGAGGGTATCTATCGTCTGGCGACCTCATTCGAGTATCTGCATGCGGCGACTCTGATCCATGATGATATCATCGATAACGCCAGCGAACGCCGTGGTTCCGCTTCGGTGGTCAGTCAATACGGCCTGGCCGAGGCGATTCTGGCCGGGGACTTTCTCCACGCCCATTCAATGCAGCTGGTCAGCCGTTTCGGCGGCCCCCAGGCCCTGACCGTCTTCTGCCGGGCGACGATGGCAATAGTCGACGGTGAATTCCGCCAGTTGCGCAACTCCTCCGGCTTCGAGCAGTCCGAGACCGATTATTTCACCGTGGTCAAAGGCAAGACGGCGCTGCTCATAGGTGCGGCATGCGAAATAGGGGGTATGTACGGAGGTGGGGACGATGGGCTGTGCAGCGGTCTGCAGACGTTCGGCATCAATCTCGGCTGTGCCTTTCAGATTATCGACGATCTGCTCGATTACCGGGGTGATTCAGGTAAGACGGGGAAAGCCACCGGCAATGACCTGGCCGAGGGGAAGATGACCCTGCCCGTGA
>CBFCWR010000261.1:0-4760 GCA_965601575.1 uncultured Desulfofustis sp.
ACCTCCGAGAGGAAATCCTGCATGGACTCGTCCACACGAGCAACCTTGGCCTCCTGGATAAAGGCTTCGTCGATTTTAGTGGCCCCCTGCTCAATGGCCGACCGCAATGAATCGGTGGACACAATCCCGTAGAATCGACGTTCGGAGTCAAGTACGTAGGCAAACTCCATGTCCCGGTTGTTGAGCATTTCCAGGGTGGCGCGGGGGCTTCCCTGCGGGGTATGCCAGATCACGGTGGGTTGAGAGTCCCTGGCGATATCTCCCGCGGCGATCACGCCGGTGGGATCGACACCGCGGAAAAAGGCGCGTACATAGTCATCGGCCGGGTTTTGCAGGATCTCTTCCGGGGTGCCCACCTGCACGACTCTGCCGCCTTCCATGACCGCAATTCTGTCGCCGATGCGCAATGCCTCATCGAGATCATGGGAAATGAAGACGATGGTTCGTTCATGCCGGTCCTGCAGCTTGAGCAGTTCATCCTGCATCTCGGTCCGGATCAGCGGGTCGAGAGCCGAGAAGGCCTCATCCATCAACATGATATCGGGATCGACGGCCAGCCCTCGGGCCAGGCCGACGCGCTGCTGCATACCGCCGCTCAGCTCTTTGGGGTATGATTTTTCCCAGCCGTCGAGCCCCACCTGCTTGAGAGCGTCCATGGCGCGCTCGTACCTCAGGGTCTTGTCCGCACCGGCCAGTTCGAGTCCGAACGCCACGTTATTGAGCACTGTCTGGTGGGGCATCAAGGCGAAGGACTGGAACACCATGCCGGTTTTCTTGCGGCGAAAATTAACCAGCTGCTCCTTGTTCATCTCCATGACGTTGTCCCCATCGACTATTACAGCCCCTGATGTGGGTTCTATGAGACGATTGAGCATCCGCACCAGGGTCGACTTGCCGGACCCGGAGAGCCCCATGACCACGAAGATTTCACCCGAGTTGACCGTGAAACTCGCATCCTGCACGCCAACCGTCAATCCGGTCTGCTCGTGAATCTCTTCCTTGGACTTTCCTTTTTTCAGCAAATCAAGGCCCGCTGCGGGATTGTTGCCAAAGATCTTGAACAAATTTTTTATTTCTATCTGCGACATGACCGTACCTGTGAGTGGTGTGCAGGGAATGTTTCTCTGATATCGAGTTTTATCTGCTGCTGCGAAGAGATGATACGCAATACTATATTACAGAAAACATTATTGTGCAAAATTATCTCGCATAATATTGTTTTGTGAAAAATTATCTTTAGGGGTTGGAATTTATTGCCATTTTAAGGCAACATTGCGATCCGGGCTCTGCAATGGAATTTAAGATCATCCAAATACCATAGAATATCCTTGTATGGATATGGCTTTTGGGCTCGTTGTAGAAATCACCACAAAAACTAGTAAAAATAAAAATATCAACGCGTCAAAGGCTGGTAATCAACTAGGTGGATGAATTGAGCTGCTATGGAATCCGCAGCGGCTCGTGATATTGCAACGATCGGCGCAGAGATCATCACAAAAGCGCGAGAGTTTGGAGCAGATCGTGCCGGTTTGGCTGCCGTCTGCAGAACACCTGACAAGCGCGCTGCTGATTGAGAATCGGGTTGCACTTCAAGTTTGTTTTACAAGAGACTGGATCATCAGCATGTCGCTCAGGACAACCGGACAGGAGTTTTGCTTTGCTCCCAGCAGCTTGGATATCCGTCGAGCGACATCCGGGTCAAAAGGGACTTCGTAATAGTCGAACAGCGACCGGCACAATTCGTCTTTGTCGTCAAACATCCAGGTGGCGGAAAAAATCTCGGTGTTTACAAGGTTCAACCCACTTTGCCGGATCGCTTGCTGGGCTTTTTCTTTGTCCTTTTTTTCGTCATGAACCAGGGTGAAAAATTGCTCAACTTCTCCATCATCGGCCGGTTCCACCACCAGGATCTGCCCATCACTTTTCAGCACCCGGCCTGCTTCACTCAGCGCGCAACTACTCTCCTGATGATGAAGCGAGAGTGTAAACAGGACCAGATCAAAACAATTGTCGAAAAAGGGGAGATCTTCACCCTTGGCCAGCCGAAAATCAACGCCGGTGAGCTTGAAACGGGCTTTTCTGATGAGATCCGGATCCGGATCGATGGCGACAAGTTGTGTTGTGTGAGTAAAGAGCAATGAGGTAATTCTGCCGTCGCCGCACCCTATCTCCAGAACCAGTCGATCAGACAAGGAGGTCAGCTGCAGGATCTTCTCGACAATCTTCTGGGCGCTGTCCTCATACATATCCCAATGAACGTGCTCCTTGCGCGGTCAAGTCTTTGAGGCTTCGTCGTTGGCCCAGGCGACCATTTCTGTTATTCCAGACAGGGATGGCCTGACTTCGGCCGGCAGGCTCAGGTCATGAGCGCATGGGCGAGCCCCGCGCCGAGCTCTTCCGCCTTTTTAAGCGCCTGTTCGTCATCTTTCACCTTGGCCTTATCGAAGATCTTGTAGACGGACAGCTCCCCGATTATTTCATAGCCCAGGGCTTCCAGCGGCAATCTCATGGCTTCCAGGGTAAACCCCATGTCTTTCTTATTCTTCTGCTCGCAAATTGCGGCGATCACCGCTTTTCTGCCTTGACCGGCGAGCTGACTAGACCAGCTCCGCGGTCGATCGTCGCCAAAATTGTAGAAGCAATAGAGTCGATCGATAAAGGCCTTCGTCCAGGAAGTGATATTGTAATTGTGGGTTGGCGATACCAGGATGAGCCCTTTCGATGCAATGATTCTGTCATAGACCATCGACATGCCGTCAACCAGCCCTGTGCAGATTTTATCTTTTCTGCAGCGCTCACAACCGATACAGCCTTGAAAGTCGATATCGGTCAAATTGCAATGTTCTGAACCTATGTTCTGGCGGGTGACTCCGGTGAGTATACTCTTGAGCAACACGTCGGAGTTTCCGTTTTTCCGTGGACTTCCGCTCACCCCGAATACCCTGGTGTGCGGGTGCAGATCCGGGCGTTGTTTTGCCGCCGATAATCTGGTTGACCTCATTTTGATTTCCCCTTCTGCGGCCTGCGACTGCAGATCTGGATAGTTTTGTGCACACTAACCGCATCGCTCTTGTTGCCGGCGCGACGCTCATTGCGATACCCCTGGAGTCGAGTGTGATGCGCCGCGTGACCTCGATCCGAACTCAATAGCCGGCCCCATCAACGGTGGAAGCACCGGTACAGATGGCCGCCACCGCCGGGTAGCCGACTCCGAGTCTGGTCACCCCCATGTCGATATAGGCTTTTGCCTGGGCGAAGTCCCGAATACCGCCCGAGGCCTTTACTGCAATTCTGCCGTCGGCCGCCTCGAGCATGAGCTGAACCGCCTCGACCGTGGCTCCGCCGCTGGCAAAACCTGTCGAGGTCTTGACGAAGTCGGCCTGCGCCGCCACTGCACATTCGGTGGCTCGTTTGATCTGCTCCGTGGTCAATTCGGTGGTTTCAAGAATCACTTTGAGCAGGATGGATCGCGCTCGTGTTATGTCGCTCACCGCTTTGATGTCCTCCTCGACCAAATCCCATATACCGGAGCGGATATAGCCATAATTGACCACCATGTCGATCTCATCCACTCCTTCATCGAGATAGGCCTGCGCCTCCAGACTCTTTACCCTGCTCAACCCGCATCCATGGGGAAAGCCGAGTACGACGCAGACGTCCGTTACGGTATCCCGACACAACTCCACCGCCATACCGATGTCGCAGGGCCTGATGCAGGCGGTTCGGCACTCGAAGTCGATGATCGACCGAATCGCTTCCCGAGTTTTGTCGCGCTCCAGCTCAGGGTATAAAACGGCTGCGTCAAGATAACGATTGATAGCCTCATCCATGGGATCCTCCCCGCTTATTTTTCCACCGACATCTCCACCTGATGGGTCATCGCTGCCGCGGCGCCGGAGCCCCTGAAGTTGCCGGTGACCGGGGCGGCCTGTTCAGGCAGCGCCGAGGAAGCATAGGAAATATGGCGATCGGCCACTGCCAGCCCGTGAGTCGGGTCATACCCCAGCCAGCCGAACCCCGGAAGGTAGACCTCTGCCCAGGCATGCAGTTCGCCTTCAGTCTGGTCCGGATCGCCTTCCTGGCAGCCGCTCACAAAGCGCGCCGGTATCCCCCAGGATCTGCAGGCAGCCATGAATACCAGAGCCGTGTCCCTGCAGGCGCCCTGAGCCGTCATCAAGGTGGTTCCCACCGATTGCAGACCGCGGTCATGCCTTGTGGTCTTATCGACATATTCAAACAGATAGTAATTTAATGCCTGAAGCGTTGAAAGAACAGAGCCGTTACCTCGCACTTCGACCTCGCGGCACAGAGATTTGACAAGCTCAGCGTCGCCTGGACCCATCAGGCTGTAGCTGTCCAGACAGGGACCGAGCAGGGTGGTCTCATCATCGCTCAACTTGAGCGGCAAACGGTCGTTGCAGGTCAGAAAGGAGTCGAACGGATTTACCTTCATGGTCTCCACAAGCGACCGGGTCTCAATCGTAAATTCGGCGGTTAGATCACTGAACCAGGCCAGATGAAACGGGTTGTTGTCGGCATCGATGTTGTGTGAGACCCCGCTCGGTTGCGGGGACACCGTCAGCTCGAAACTGAGCAGCCGCTGTCTGGGGTCGCTGCGCGGACAGAGCCTGATCAGGTGCGGCTCGAGGAACACCGACCTGGAATAGGTGTAAGTGGTTGAGTGCTTGATTCTAAATTTCATGCATCCGCGTGCCTGGCGTTCACGAGTCGGGAAGTCCTGCGAGCCGAAGAGACGTGGG
>CBFCWR010000262.1:0-4721 GCA_965601575.1 uncultured Desulfofustis sp.
TTGGCCATAGTCCTGGTGATCACGCTGGCCATGTTTATTTACACTAAAATAAGAGATGCCCGAATCGCCCGTGCGCAAGCTGCGGCGGAACAGTATTGAGGAGGCCCTGATGAAAGAATACTCCAAAACCAATACTGCTTTTTTCTACTTGATTCTCGTCTGTCTGAGCTTGATGTCTTTGGGGCCTATCGTTCTGATGCTGCTTACTTCGCTCAAGTTGAAGGTGGATATTTTCAACGAGGTCTCCACTTTTATCTTTATGCCGACCTTGAAAAACTACAGCTCGGTATTGCACGATCCTTCCTTGATGCGCTATCTCGGCAATTCTCTCTACGTCGGTCTGATTTCGACACTGCTTACCCTGGTGATGGGCTGTATGGCGGCCTATGCCATCGTTCGCTTCCGGTTCATGGGCAGAGATGCGGTGTCGCTGACCACGCTGCTGATGAGAATGATTCCGCCGGCGGTTCTGACAGTACCCGTCTTTGCCATCTGGACCTTTCAATACCAGCTGGGCAATAACCTGCATGGTTTGATACTGGTGTATGTGGCCATCAATCTGCCGTTTGTCATCTGGATACTGCAGAGTTTCATCGAACAGGTGCCAATCCAGCTCGAAGAGGCGGCCCGGGTCGACGGCGCCAACCCCTTCCAGGTCTTCTTTCTGGTCGTTTTGCCAGTCATTAAACCGGGGCTGGCGGCAGCGGCAATCTTTACCTTTCGTATCGCCTGGAATGAATTCATCCTGGCCCTCGTGTTAACCAACAGGGCAACGAGAACAACTCCGGTTCACATCTCTTTGTTTCTGACCGAACACAATATCGATTGGGGACAGATTATGGCCATGGGCATGCTGATCGCGATACCGCCAATTATTTTCACCTTTATTGCTTCCAAGCAGATCATCACAGGGATGACTGCCGGGGCGGTAAAAGGTTAGAGGCCCCCGTTGAGTGCTCCAGGTTGTGGGCCAGTGGGCAGTGTGGTGTTTGTTAGAGAGGAGAAAAAATCTGGAAGTGAATAACGGGAGCAGCCCTGTTGCTTGAGGGGTAAAGGGTCACGCTGGGCTAGTTCACGCGCTTCTCATCTTCTATTTCGAGCTGCGGCAAAATGAATGTGGCGGCACCCTTCAGATCGCGATGCAGTGCGTCGATGGTTGCCTTGCTGTCACCGTTGGTAAATCCGGTGAGCATATCGTGATGGCATTGTAGGGCGTTGGTAAGGTCGCGCTTATCAATCGCGTACAGATAGATATAAGGATTGACCCGGGCAAGCAGCTGCTGAATCAGGTCAATGAGCAGTGGAGAATTGGCATAGGTGTAGATGGTTTTATGAAATTCGTCGTTTTTCTTGATATAGGCCTTGTGATTTACCCCGACATGTTTCTCCATTGCTGCGAGAATGCGTTCGACTCGAGGAATAGCTTTTGGGGGGCGCAGCCTGCATGCCTTGTCGACCGCCTCGGACTCAAGGAGCAAACGTAGGTTGAGAACTTCTTTGAAGTCCTCGCTGGTTAAATGATTGACTTGGATTCTTTTGTTGCTTTCAACGACGAGTATTTTCTCCGATTCAAGCTGCCAGACAGCTTCGCGGACGGGAAGAATGCTGACTCCGAACTTATCGGCAAGTCCTCTGAGACTGATAATTTCGCCGGGCAGCAGTTCGGCTCCGAGAATCTTGGCGCGCAGCTGTTCGTAAACTTTTTGACGAAGGGTAATATTGGTGATTTTCTCAAGAACCATGGCTTGTCCTCTAGGAGAATATGTGATATGATATCACACGCCCTGTGGTTGATCAAGCCCATTCTTCAATTGGAACCATCCCCACTTTTTACCGTTCAACTGCCAAAATATCTGGAGTCACTATCTGAAGGCAAACGATTATGTGTAGGTGGTCCTGTTCGTTTTATCTGAAGATGCAACACGGCAACTGATTGATACGTATCTATGTGCGAAGTCATCTCGTCTAATATGACGATTTTGGGATTACGCCTGCCAACTGACCTCGGCTTATTAAAATCAGGAGGAAAAAATGAGTAAAGTAGATGAAATAACTAGAGAATCTTGGATTCTTAAAAATTTTCCAGAATGGGGAACCTGGCTCAACGAAGAGATTGAGGAAGAAGACGTCAAGGAAGGAACTGTCGCCATGTGGTGGCTCGGCTGTACCGGAATCTGGCTGAAGAGCCAGGGGGGAACGAATCTCTGTATCGATTACTGGACCAAACATGGCAAGAAGACCCAGCAGAACAAGCTGATGAAGGAGCAGCATCAACATCAGCGCATGATCGGCTGTCTCAAATTGCAGCCCAATCTACGGAATGTACCCTGTGTGCTCGACCCGTTTGCGATCAAAGAAGTGGATGCCATCCTCTCCACGCACCACCATGGTGATCACATCGACGAAAATGTGGCGGCCGCCGTCCTGCAGAACTGCGGTCCTGAAGTGAAATTCATTGGTCCCCAGGCCTGTGTTGAGCTGTGGACCGGCTGGGGGGTTCCGGCAGAGCGCTGTATAACTGTCAAGCCCGGAGATACGGTGAATGTCGGTGACACAGAAATAGTAGCCTTGGACGCCTTTGACCGCACAGAACTGGTAACCGCTCCAAAAGGGGTGGTCTTGAAAGGAAAACCTGTACAGGAAATGGACCTGCTGGCGGTCAATTACCTTATCAAAACGCCAGGTGGCAACGTCTATCACAGCGGCGATTCTCACTACTCCAATTATTATGCGAAGCACGGCAACGATCACAAGATCGATGTCGCCTTCGGCTCTTATGGGGAGAACCCGCGCGGCATGACCGACAAGATGACTTCGGTGGATATTCTGCGCATGGCTGAATGCCTCAACTGTGAAGTGGTAATTCCCATTCACCATGATATCTGGACCAATTTCCAGGCCGATCCCATGGAGATCAAGATCCTCTGGCAGATGAAAAAAGACCGGTTGAAATATAAATTCAAGCCCTATCTGTGGCAGGTTGGAGGGAAATTTACCTTTCCCACCGATAAAGACGAGTTGGAATACCATTATCCTCGAGGGTTTGAGGATGCGTTTGCGATTGAACCGGATCTGCCGTTTAAGTCTCTGTTATAAACAAGGAGGATCACATGTCTAAACCATTGCTGCAAGTTGCGCTTGATCACCTCGATATACCATCGGCTTTGGAAGCCACCAGGGCGCTTGCCGACGAAGTCGACGTACTCGAAATGGGGACGATCCTCTGTTACGCAGAAGGGTCAAGAGCTGTGGGGATACTCAGGGCCCTCTATCCTGAGAAGATGATTGTGGCTGATCTCAAAGCGGCAGATGCGGGCGGCACCGTGGCCGAGATCGTGTTTTCCCAAGGTGCCGACTGGATGACGGTAATCTGCAACGCACCCTATGCCACCATGGAAGCGGCCCTTGAGGTTGCCAGGAAATACAATGGAGATCTGCAGATCGAACTCTACGGCGATTGGACGTTCGAACACGCCAGGAAATGGCGTGAAATCGGTCTGACGCAAGCCATCTACCATCGGGGACGAGATGCCGGTTTAGCCGGTCAGCAGTGGGGCGAAGAGGATTTAGGCAAGATACGCAGACTCGCCGACATGGGGTTTGAGGTATCGGTGACCGGCGGACTGTACGCCAAAGATCTCGGTATTTTTGCAGGCATTCCGGTCAAGTGTTTCATCGCCGGCAGGGGGCTGTATGGCGCCGATGATCCGGCCCAATCGGCCAGAGATTTCAAGGACGCAATCAACAAGTACTGGTAATGACCATGAAAAGAGAGGATATCAAGCTCGGCATCTACGAAAAGGCTCTGCCGCCAGGTATTAGCTGGGAGCAGCGGCTGGCCATTGCCGAGAAGCTTGGTTTTCATTTTGTCGAGATCTCGATTGACGAAACAGATGAGAGATTAGCCCGGCTGGACTGGCCTCTCGAGGAGCGCAAAGCCTTCTGTCGGGCAATACTGGAGAGCCCGTTGACGGTGCCCACCATGTGCCTGAGCGGGCATCGCCGGTTTCCTCTGGGGAGTCGTGATCCGGACACCCGCGCACAAGCCTTGAGAATCATGGAGAAGGCCGTCAGGTTTGCCGTGGATACCGGTGTCAGGACCATTCAACTGGCCGGCTATGACGTGTACTACGAAGAAAGCGATTCGGATACCCGCAAGTGGTACCTGGACAACATGCAGAAATGTCTGGATATGGCCGCTCGCGAGCAGGTGATGCTGGCCATGGAGATAATGGATCATCCCTTCATGAATTCAATACTCAAATTCATGAATATGAAACAGCTCCTCAACTCTCCCTGGTTCACCGTGTACCCCGATATCGGCAACCTGAGCGCCTGGGGAAATGATGTACCGGAGGAACTCCTGCTGGGAATTCCCCAGATCGTGGCGCTTCACTTGAAAGACACCCTGGCGGTCACTTCGGATCATCCCGGCACTTTCAAGGAAGTGGATTTCGGCACCGGCTGCGTCGATTTTCCCGGTGCATTTTCCACGTTGAAGGAACTGGGGTATGCCGGCCCATTTTTAATCGAGATGTGGACCGAGAAAGCAAAGGATCCGGAGGCAGAGATCAGATCAGCACGGGAGTGGATTTTCGAAAAAATGGAGGAAGGAGGGCTTATCAATGGATAAGCAAATGAAAGAGGCGATACTCGAGGCCAACCTGATGCTCAAGGAGTTGGGCCTGGTGATTTTTACCTGGGGCAACGTCAGCGGCATC
>CBFCWR010000263.1:0-4717 GCA_965601575.1 uncultured Desulfofustis sp.
GATCGCTACACCGACCTGGAGGCGGCCAGGCTGCTGTTGATGAATAGTGCCTATCTGAAGGAGCAGGGACGCAGTTTTGCCAAACAGGCATCGATGGCCAAACTGTTTGCCAGCGAAGCGGCCAATCGTGCCTGCTACGATGCCATGCAGATCCTCGGCGGTTATGGTTACACCAGGGATTACCCCATAGAGCGCTACACCAGAGACGCGCGCATCACTACTATCTACGAAGGAACCAGTGAGATTCAGCGTCTTATTATTGCCCGCTCGATTATCAACGATTTCTCCTGAGGTCTTCGGCGGGCGGGTCAATTCCCAGAACCTGCCCGCCTTCAGCTGCTGCTTGTTGCAGCGATTCTTCCCACTTTCTCCCGATTCTGATTGAGCATCGTCTGCAATCGTCTTATATAGAACGTATTGATCTCGTGGTCCTGCGGGGAAAACACATTGTCCATTTACCTTTTCTGCGGCTGGTGAGCAGGACCTGCATGGCCACATAAAAGGAAATTCAGGAGGCCACATGCCTGCATCACAATACTGGGCGGACAGTTATCTGCAAAAAATCATTAGCGCCGAACAGGCGGTCAAATTGATCAAATCCGGGCAGCGAGTGTTTATCGGCTCGGGATGCGGGGAACCCCAGCATCTGGTCCAGACCCTGACCGAGCAGGCCAACAGCTTCAGTGGTCTTGAAATCGTCCGGCTGCTCGGACGCGAAACCGCATCACTGACCGCCATTGCCGACAAGACGATGGATACCAGCTTGAATATACGGTCCATTTATCTCGGTTCGGCGAAATCGGAATCGATTGCCCGCCACAAGCGGTTCATAACCCCGATGAACATGTCCGATGTTCCCAGCCTGTTTTTGACCAAACGGCTGCAGCTCAACGTCGCCCTGATCCAGGTGTCGCCGCCCGACGATTTCGGCTGGATGAGTCTGGGGATATCGGTTGACGTGACCATGGCGGCGGCTCGCTCGGCGGACCTGGTAATTGCCCAGGTAAACCCGAGGATGCCGCGGGTTATGGGGCAGAGCTTCATTCACTCCAACTACGTTCATTACGTGGTCGAACATGAAGAAGACCTGCTGTCGGTGGAGCCAACCAAGGAGGTTTCCGAGGCGGCCAATGAGATCGGCAGTCATATCGCTCACCTCATAGAAGACGGTTCAACCCTGCAGATCGGGCTCGATGCCGCTTCCCAGGCCACGGTGAGGGGGCTCAGCGACAAGAGGGACCTGGGCATCCATTCGCAATTCATCACTGATGATATCATGCATCTCTATGCCCAGGGCATCATCACCAACCAGAAGAAGGGTATCAACGAAGGCAAGATGGTGGGCTCGATGGCAGTCGGCAGCCACAACCTCTATGAGTTCCTCAACGATAATCCGGCAATCGACTTCCACCCTTCGGACTATGTCAACGACCCCTACATTATTTCACAGCACCACCGGATGGTGTCGCTCAATGTGGCTTACTGCATGGATCTTACCGGTCAGGTCTCCGCCGAAGCCTCGGCTGTAACAAGGTTTGCCGGTGTTTCCGGTATTCCCGATTTCGTGCGGGGGGCCCGGCGTTCCCCCGGAGGCAAATCTATCCTCATGCTGATGTCCACCAGACCCGGACCGGACGGCACGCCCATTTCCAATGTCGTACCAAGCTTCAATGACATCGCAGTGGTGGTGCCCAGGGGTGATGTGCACTACGTAGTTTCCGAATACGGTGCGGTCAATCTGTTCGGCAAAAGTTTGCAGGAACGGGTGATTGCCATGATTACCATTGCCCACCCAGATTTTCGGGAAGAGTTGTTCGAGGCCGCCAAGGAGCAGGGCCTGATCGGCATGGAGCGGAGCTTGGGTGAGGCGGTCAAGGCAGTCTACCCGGTCAGGCTTGAAGAGACCATCGAGGTCAACGGCGAGGAGATTACCATCCGGCCGGCCAAGCCGGTTGACGAGCGCAGAATCCAGGAACATTACTACTCGTTGCCCAAAGAAGACGTGGTGTCGAGGTTCTTCGGCCAGAAGACGATCTTCGCCCGCAAGGATGTGGAAATACGCTCGCAGATCGATTACGTCAACAGCCTCACCCTGGTGGCTATCGTGGGCGAATTCGGTTTCGGCCACATTGTCGGCGTAGCCGAGAGTATGAGGCTGAACAATATTAATATGGCAGAAGTAGCCTTTTCCATCAGCCCCGAATACCAGGGCAAAGGACTGGGCAAGCTGTTTCTGCACAAGCTGGCCAGTTCGGCCAGGGAGAGCGGCATCGCCGGCCTTCTCGCCTACACCTTCCCGTCCAACCAGGCCATGATCAACCTGTTCAAGACATTGCCCTACAAGGTTAAAAAGCAGCTTGAAGATGGGGAATTGGTGCTGACCTGCCGGTTCGACGAACTTGCATAGGGACGGCGGCTTGATCTAGCTCGTGATCATGCGTCGTTTTTGTGATGGATATATTGTTAATATAATCCATCACAAAGCTCCTTGACTCACGAGCAATCTCAAGCCGCTGGGGACTTTTTACTTTTTAATTCCTTTTTCGTTTGCTGATTTTCTTCAGTTTCTTTTTCGGGGCCAGCGGTGAGGTGGCAAGCCGCTGCTCGGCCAGTTCTATCAGAATTTCCTGGACGGTACGCGGGTCATCGCCTTTTTCCGGTTGTCTCTTTATATAGGTGCCATCGCTCTGCATATCCCAGACGGAGCGCTTGTTGCTGAGCTGGATATCGATAATTTCCCTGAGCCGCTTCTGGCACTCTGGATCTTCGATCGGGGTGACGACCTCGACTCGTGATTCGAGATTGCGCTTCATCAAGTCGGCAGAACCGATAAAATATTCCTCGTTGCCGTTATTTCTGAAATAGAAGATTCGGGCATGCTCAAGGAAGCGGCCGACAATTGAGATCACCGAAATATTTTCAGAGAGGCCTTTGATCCCGGGCCGCAGCCGGCAGGTGTCGCGGAGAATCAGGTCGACATGCACCCCTGCCTGGGAGGCCCGATAGAGCGCTTTGGTGATATCCTTGTCCTCGAGCGCATTGCTCTTGAATTGGATCAATCCTGGATTCTCCGGACTGTGCAGCTCGATCTCCCGATCTATTTTTTTGAGCAGGGCCCGTTTCAGAATATTGGGCGACGGCAGAATCTTCTGATATTTTCTCACCGGAGCATAGCCGGTGGTCAGATAGTTGAACAGCTCGGTCAGATCCTCACAGATAACCGGATCGTTGGTGAGTAAACCGAGATCGCTATACTGCCTCGCGGTGCCGGCATGGTAATTGCCGGTACCGATGTGGGCGTAGCGCTGCAGACCGCTGTAATCGCGCCTGACCACAAAGATGACCTTGGAATGGGTTTTCAGGCCGACGACACCGTAGGTGACGTGTATACCCGCCTCCTCAAGCGCTTCGGCCCATTTAATATTAGCCGATTCATCGAACCGGGCCATCAACTCGACGACCACGGCAACCTGTTTGCCGTTATGGGCGGCATCGAGAAGATACTGGATGATGCGCGAGTCGGAGCTGGTCCGGTACAGGGTCATCTTGATGACCAGCACCTTGGGATCGATGCTCGCCTCTCTGAGAAACCTCTCCACCGAGGTGTCGAACGATTCGTACGGATGCTGTAGTAGGATGTGTTTCTGTTTTCGGAGAACATGGAAAATGTTGGGGTCATCGCTGAGCAGCTGCGGATGATCGCAGGGCTGATGGGCGGGGTAATGCAGATCGGGCCGATCAATTTTCCAGACCTCCATGAGATCACTCTTGGCAAGGATGCCCGGCGCTTCGAAGACGTCATCCTGTTCATCAATACCCAGTTCGGCCGCGAGCATGCCCCGGTGGTGGGGGGCCATATTTTCGGCCGTCTGCAAGCGGACGATGTCGGCGAATTTCCTGTCCCGCAGCGCCGATTCGATCATCGACAGCAGGTCGTTGGCCTGTTCCTCCTGCCGGTCGGTGATGGCATTCCGGGTCACCCTGAAATATTCGTAGCTATGGATGGTGAGTCCCGGGAAAAGATCGTCGAGGTTGTTGGCAATCAATTCCTCGAAAGTGATGTAGAGATGCTTATTGCCGACACGGATAAAACGGGGTACGCCAACACCCAGGGGTACTTTGATACGATTGAGAAACTGATGGTTGGAGCGGGGTTCGCTGGCGGTCACCAGAATATTGAGCGACAGGTTTGAGAGGAATGGGAAGGGGTGAGCCGGGTCGATGCCCTGGGGCGTCAGCAGAGGGTATATTTCACGTTTGAAATATTGATCCATCTGCTTTTTCTGGGCTGCGGTCAACTGCGCGTAGCTGCGGAAGCAAATCTCTTCTTTTTCCAGCAACTCCCTCAGGTGGTTAGCGATTACACGCTGTTCTTCCAGAATTTCCTGAGCCACCTTATGGCAGGCGTCGATCTGCTCCTGGGGGAGCATGCCGTCAACCGTCAACTTCTTCACCCCGGCCCCGACCTGCTGTTTCAAACCGCCGATGCGCTTCATGAAGAATTCGTCCAGATTGGAGCCGACCACGGCGACGAAGAAGACCCGCTCCAGTATCGGCACCTGGTCATCGGTAGCTTCGTGAAGTACACGTTTATTAAAGGCCAGCCAGGTTAACTCCCTGTTCAAATACCATTGATGACTGTCCAGGTTGAATGAGGGTGGTGTGGTCTTCTGTTGTCGTGTGGCCATGGTTCTGACGCTCCCTGAAAGATGGGTGT
>CBFCWR010000264.1:0-4661 GCA_965601575.1 uncultured Desulfofustis sp.
TTTACGCCACACTATTTTTCCAAGACCTCAGCTATTCCGAGCCGCTGCTTCATCGTGAACTCAAAGCTTATGAACTTAAAGAAATAGGTAAATTCGGATTTCACTATGACCCCACCGCAGACTATCCACTGATTAAACAGTCGATTTATACGAGCGCTCCCCCTTTTGCGTTGCGACCAGGAACAGACAAGACAAACCCGAATGTGATCGTCTTTTTCTCGGAAGGCATTTCGGCCCGCTCCATCGGGGCTTACGGATCCGCATACCCTGATTTGACGCCGCACATCGATGATATGGCTGAAGACAGTATGATGGTGATTCGATACTTCAACCACACCGCTGCCACCTACCGGGGCCTGCACGGTCAGTTGGCCTCGATCTTTCCATATTTTGGTGGCCGAGGTGGGTGGCACTCTGATAATCCCAAAGCATCAGGGCGGAGCTATCTGAGCCTTGCCGACTTATTCGACCAGGCTGGGTATGAAACCATTTTTTTAGACTCGCATCACCGGGATCACCCTTCGCAGGTCGATAAGATGATGACTGAATTGGGCTTCTCGACCGTAATTACCGGAGAACGACTGTCTGACGACTTTCTGGGAGGCGAGCCTCCGATCGGAGATAGAGCTTACTCCGATCATCAATACATCAAGGGTATCATCGGCTTTCTGGATCAACGGGCCGCCCGGGAAGAAACCCAGCCATTTTTTATGAGCCTGTATAATTTCGGCACCCATGCCTTCCTGAGATCCCCAGAGGACGGCGTGCCATACGGGAGGAATCGAAATTCTACGTTAAGCAGCATCCATAACTTCGATCATGCATTTGGCCAACTCTGGGACTATTTCAGGAATTCCTCCTTCGCCGATAACACCATTTTTATATTTACCGCTGACCATTGTCATTATCATGAAAGAAGTTTTATCAAAGCTTTTGGAAATTCTGACTATCAACAACTGTTCGTCGACCGAATTCCTCTGATTATCCATGACCCCTTGCGGCTTCTTCCTCCCACTTATGATGCGGAAAACAGCAGCAGTCTTGATCTTGCGCCGACCATTGCACACTATCTCGGACTTGAAAACAGAGCCAATCCTTTTATGGGCAGATCAATCTTCGAGCGAGGCAGCAAAGTATACAGGGATATGTCAGTGGCAGCCCTGGGCCCAGGCGAGATTTTCCTGATAGACGATACACGCATCCATTCTTGGAATAACAGTCAGCAGTACAGATTCACTCTGGATGTCCTCACTGACTATATTGAGCTGGTGAGGCAGCTGGAATTGGATGATCTCATCTGGACGGATAACCATGATCGAGATGATTGACTGGGAATGGTTGAGCACCTATCAGTGAGAAAAGAAACTGTCATCACTCTGTGGAGGACCTGGCGGGATCAGCAGATAACCATTACTCAACCACTAACCAACCAAATATGCATATTAATCTTGATTCACTGAGCTACGAAGAGCTTCTCGAGCTGCAGCATAAAATCAGTCAAAAGCTTAAAACCATTGAATCCGAACATCTCCCGAAAGACCATGCCAAATTCAATCCGGGCGACAAAGTCAGTTTTGCCCACCCTACCCTTGGTTTTCAGACTGGCACCCTGTTGGCCCACAATGAGAAAACGGTGACCGTGGTAACCCGGTCGGGTCAGCAATGGGACGTTTCACCTCACCTTCTGCGTAAAGTGGTTTCCCGGGACAATCAGACCAATAATGTGTATAAAATTCCCGACCGTTCAAAAAAATAAGCTTCACTCAATAAATACCAGCAATTCACGGGGGAATTTTTCATGGTCAAAGGACTGGAAGGGATCAAGGTAATAGAGGTTGGCGGCGCTTTTGCCATGCCGCTGGCAGGCATGCTCATGGGTAGCTGGGGAGCCGAAGTAATCCACGTGGAACCGCCAGGTCGGGGAGATCTCCAGCGTCACCTGCTGGCTGCGGGAATGGCCGGCTGGGCCCGCCCCCATGAGGTCAACTATATATGGGAGCATGTCGATCGGAATAAAAAGAGTCTGACTATCAACCTGAAGGCACCCGAAGGCCAGGAAATTATTCACCGGCTTGCAGCGGACGCTGATGTGTTTCTGAACAACCTCAGACCCTACGAAATGGAAAAGTTCAACCTCGGCTACGAAAAGATATCATCAGCCAACCCGAAAATAGTGTACGCCAATCTCACCGGATACGGTCAGCGCGGTCCGGAGAAAAATACCGGAGGCTATGATTCGGTTGCCTTCTGGGCCCGCAGCGGGGTCATGGATCTCATGCACGAGCCGGACGGCGCGCCAAATATTTCGCGACCGGCATACGGTGACTCAATCACGTCCCAGAGTCTTCTGGCCGGAGTTATGGCAGCTCTATTTATTCGCGAACGGACGGGCGAGGGACAGGAGGTGGAAGTCTCCCTTTACAACAGTGCGATTTTTGCCCTTGGCACCGATCTTTCAGGTTGTCTGATCTCTGGTCAAGACTCGGTCCGCCCGACCAGAAAGACCATGTCGAACCCCATTCGGAACATCTATCCGACCAGTGACGACCGCTGGATAATGCTTGGCATGACGACGTCACAGCCCTATTGGCCCAACTTTTGTCAAGCGATCGAACGCGCTGATCTCATCGATGATCCGAAATTTTCAACGCCTGAAGCCAGGGCGCAAAATTCCAGCGAACTGGTAGACATCATCGAGAGAATCTTCCGCACCAAAACCTATGCGCAGTGGAAGGAACTATTGAGCCTCAATAAGCTCATCTGGGCGCCGCTGCAGACTCCGCTTGAAGTGACACAAGATGAACAGGCCATCGCCAACGATTATTTCTGTGAGTGGGATCATCCGGAATATGGCAGCATCAAATTATTGAATAATCCCATAAAGCTGTCACGGACACCCGCGGAGAATATCTGTAAGGCTCCTGATCTTGGCGAGCACACTGATCAGATTCTTGCAGAACTCGGTTTTACACCTGCGAAAATAGAAGAGTTACGGGACAGCGGTATTATCTGATCACCGCGGTTCTCTCAAGGCTTGCAGTCATTACAGTCGAGCTGTACGAATCGTAGGTCGACGGGATACTCGAGCAATTCCGATGGCATTCTCCACGAACCGTCAAAGGCACCGACTTTCTGGCATTTACTGCAGATTGCCACCGGCTCCTCAAAAGACTGGACCATATCCAGTGCTTCCCGTAATTCCTCCAGAGAACTGTTCAGGGAAGATTGAATGGTCACGATTCGCTCGGCCACTCTGATCCGAGCCCGCAATTCATCCTCATTGAAAGGTTTGGTAATGTAATCATCAGCGCCTGCAGCGAACCCCTTGTTTATGTCGTTTTCGCTGTCCCGGGCAGTGAGCAGGATAACGTGAATGGGGCTGCTGCGTTCCATTCTTTTGATCTTTCTGCATAGATCGATACCGCTGATGCCGGGCATTTCCCAATCGAGCACTGCTATCTGCGGCGGTGTCTTTTTATTGAAGATCTCCCAGGCAGTGTTGCCATCCTCTACGCTTTCGATGGAGTAGCCCAGATTTTCCAGGCAGACCTGAACCATTAACCTGGTGGTGTATTCATCCTCAGCAATTAAGATCTTCACTTGTCCATTCCTTTGTCTATATTAATTACCATGCCTCATGGAGCAGACCATCACTCTCTATTATCCAGATATTTATACCAATTGTCCAATTAAATTAGGTGCATGAGGCTGCAATTTAGAACATGTGCGTGTATTTTCATAGGAGATGAGACTAAAAGACCTGCTTGCAGATACACTCAGCCGCACAGAGTTGCGCCGCCTCGTGCAAGGGTATGACCTGATAGGGGATATGGCGATTACCATCATTCCTGCAGAATTATCCCATCGAGAACAACTCATTGGTGAGGCAATCCTGGCCACTAATTCACGAATTAAAGTTGTCGCCAAGCGTGATGGATTCTACCATGGTGAGCACAGAACCATACCCCTCGCTGTCATTGCCGGTGAGAAGAGAAAAGAAACCCTGCACAATGAATTCGGGGTGCGTCTTCTTTTAAACCCCGAGCGCGTCTACTTTTCTGTGCGCAGCGCAACCGAGAGAAAAAGAGTGTCCGATCTGGTGCGACCGGATGAACACGTTCTGGTAATGTTTTCAGGCGTTGCCCCCTATCCGCTGATGATCAACAAATACAGTGAGGCCGCCTCGATAGTCGGTATTGAATCGAACCCTGTGGCCCACAATTACGCACGTAAGAATCAAATTTTGAATAAGGCAGACAAGCGGGTCAAATTAATCTGCGGCAATGTCGCAGATGCGGCTCCACAACTGCGTGACGATTTCCACAGGATAGTGATGCCACTGCCGACCGGGGCAATCGACTTCTTGCCGCTGGCGCTGAATTTACTGATGCCCCGAGGAACAATTCACTTCTATGATTTCCAGCCGCCTGACCAGCACGCGGCGTCCTTGAATAAAATCCAGGGGACATGCCGGGAAGCGGGACGTGAAGTGCTCTGCACGGAGCATTTCATCTGCGGGCATACCAGCCCCGGAATCAAGAGAATCTGTATCGACGCTCTAATTGAGTAAAAGTCTTCACATATCTGAGCAGGTTACAGATATCTATGGAGCCATTTGCAAAACGATCTTTTCGCCCAAACTCTGCGTTATGCTCGAAATT
>CBFCWR010000265.1:0-4636 GCA_965601575.1 uncultured Desulfofustis sp.
ATAAAGCATGATCGGTGAGTGTAAGAATTTATTCACGATCGTTCCCTGTCTCTCTAGGTAGGAATCACCGCTATTTTCCTATTCGTGGATGGTGATGCCCAAACAACTATACCCTGAGATCTGAGTTTTACAATAGCGTAGTGGAGCCATCTTTTTTTCTCAGCCATGCACGGTCAGGCCGAAGCCTTTCCACGTGCCTTGCAATTATTATTCATTAATGACTTAATATAGTAAGTAAAGATGAATTGATATTCAGTACTTAGGGGGCATGATGAAAACAGTGAGAGTGTTTGTGGGGAAGGGGGATACGACTGCGATCACTTGTCCGTTCTGTGAGAAAACAAACGAAGTGTCGGTGGGGAAATTTAAAGGTTTAAAGCATACCATCGTAACCAAATGCTCCTGTCAGCAACGTTTTAAAGTTGAACTGAACTTCAGACAAAATCACCGGAAAAAAGTGAAACTCATCGGTGATGTACAAAATGTCTCTACCGGTTCTGGTAAATGGCGAAAAGTAATGGTCTTGGATCTTTCCATGGTCGGCCTCAGGTTTAGGTTGCTCGAGGCAGCGGATATTGAGAAGGGTCATGTGTTACGCCTGAGATTCACGCTCGATAATAAGAAAGCCACGGAAATTGAAAAGGAGGTCGGTGTCCTGAACAACAAGGGTGATCAATTTGGCTGCGAATTTCTGATCATGGACTATGAAAAGGAATTAGGCTTCTACCTTCGCTCCTGAGCTGGAGCGCTCCCATCTGATTATCACTTTTTCTGAAAGATCAGAGAAAGTCCGGCACTAATCGGCAGAGCTGAGTGGTGCAACTCGCGTGATTAGAGCAGTGTGGTGCGGGCGTGCCGCGCCGGTTCCTGGTTAATCTTATCCGTCTATAGAACAATACTTAATAGTGGCGTCGCCCGGATGTCTCAGAGAGATCTACAATTCAGCTGAACTTCTGGTCTATGCGGTAGGCAACATAAACACCAATGCCGCAGCCGATCAGGGGGGCCGCCAGGAAGAAAGGGGGGAAGGCGTGTTGTACTCCAATGGTCGCAAAAGTGACGCCGGTTATGCTGATGCCGATTACCGGCAGCAGGGTGTAGCAGATAACCGAGCGTAAACTGCGCAGAAAATAGTACATGCAGGAGCAGTGCCAACAGCAGGCGATGAGCACAAAGAGGATTAATCCATAATCTGCGATACCTTTCATAACTTCATTCTACCATCATATGATGCAACTTCCCATTGCGGTTGTTCCCTGCTTGAATTTCAGGCTCCCGGTGCGCTGATGTTACTGAGCCCCTGAGATGTGCACTTGGTCAACCCGAAAATGAATTAATGCTCATCCCGTTTTGCATAATAATTTGACTTGGTTATCCATGTTGCCTTACAATGGTATCGATGATTACGGGGGCTGTGGATCGGGTGTCGAAGTGCGTTTCAAAGGAACTCTCGCGGTGGCTAAAAGCCTCATGAACTTGTGAAGAACGAACAGAACAAAGAACAATCCAAACGTTCTGCATTCCGCTTCAGATGCAGCAAGGAGCCGGTCACCTACAGGACTACGTATGAAGATGGTGAAGCTCTGCTGAAAAACATCTCCACCGATGGCTGCGCCCTGGAGTGGGCGACCAACCCGCCGGAGGTTGACGAAAAGATCCTGCTCATCATCGAGCTCGAGGGAGAGGATACGGTCGTAGAGATTCAGGCTCGGGTAGTGCGGGTCGAGGACAAGGATTTTGCAGTCAAATTTATGCTGATCGAGCCCGATGCAAAAACCAGGATTCGAAACTATTTTTCAAGAAAATCGAGGGTAAGGTAGGTTTTTGTAGCGATAACTCACGGTCCCGATGGGCCGTTATCTACGAGGTGAATATTACGTAAGCTCTTATGGATCAGTTTATCGCCAGGCAACCCATCCTCAACGTCCATAAGAGACTGTACGGATACGAACTCCTCTATCGAGGCGCGGAGCCTTATACGCTGCAGAACGTGAGCGGCAACCGGGCAACCGCGAGTCTGCTGTCCTCCACGTTTCTGACCAGGGGAATTGACGAAATTTCAGGTATGCGTCCCTGTTTCATCAATTTCACCCAGGATCTGCTCGAGCGAAATCTGCCGGCTGCATTTCCCAAGAATCAGATTGTTGTTGAAGTGCTGGAAAATATTGAGCCAACACCGAAACTGATTTCCGTCTGCCAGAATCTGAAAAATGAAGGTTACACCATTGCCTTGGATGATTTTGTTTATAATCGGAACCTTGAACCACTCATCGAATGTGCCCAAATCATCAAAATCGACGTACGCTTGACACCGCTGGACACGATCACCAGGACGCTCAACCGGCTGCAGAATCACAGGGTTAAATTGCTTGCTGAAAAAGTTGAAACGATCAAGGACTTCGAAATGGCCAACAAAATGGGATTTACCTATTTTCAAGGCTACTTCTTCAGCAAGCCTGAAAAGATCGAGATCAGGGAACTCTCGTCGGTAAAGGTCAATCTGCTCAGGCTGCTGGCCGAAGTCACCCGGAAAGAGACGACCATGGAGAAACTGCGGGAGATCATCTCCGTGGATATCGCCATCAGTTACAAACTGATGCGATTTCTCAATTCAGCCTATTTTTATCGGCTCCAGGAAGTGAAAACCGTCAAACACGCCATCGCCTACCTCGGGGAGAAGGAGCTTAGACGATTCGTGCTGTTGGTGGTGGTATCCGAACTGGCTTCAGAGCATCCCGGTGAATTAACCAGGCTGGCCCTGGTCAGGGCCAAATTCTGTGAATTGCTGGGCGAGGCCAGTCCCCACAGCGCGAGCTCGGGGGAGCTGTTTATCATGGGCTTATTTTCTCTGCTTGATACGATGCTGGGGACGCCGATGGTAAGAATTATGGACCGCCTGCCGATAAGTCGTCCGGTCAAGGAGGCGCTGGCGAATCAGTCTGGCCCCATGGCCGCATTTCTGAAGATCGCCGTGGCTTTCGAGAGAAACCAGCAGAAAAAGATCGTTTCCCTGATCAGGGAACTCCGCATCAGCGGAACTGGCAGGACCATCACCGAAGCCTACATGACCGCGGTAAAATACGCCAACGGCCTGCTCTGAAGAGAAGCTGATCAGGGGAATAAACTGCGGGACCCAAAAAGCCCATGCACGGTAAGGTGCATGGGCTTTTTGGGCGTGTGAAACGCTCAGTAGGTCAAGGCGTCAACTGGCCATCACCTTCTTGATGTGCTGCTGATCCTCCAGCGGCAGATACTGGGTCAGCGGACAGGCGCCACAGCCGCCTTCGGGAAGGTCGGTACCGCGGTGAATCTTCTCGATGATGGCGGTCGTTGCAGCCCGGCTGTCGGCATAGATATTTTCCGTGCCGATTTCATCGTAGAGACCGGTCCGTTCCATAACGTCAAGAACCTGTCCTTTAACGCCGCAGACGGCAAATCCCATGCCGGCACTTCTGATACGTTTGACCAGCATGGCCAGGGCCTCCTCTCCCGATGCATCCATATCGTTGATACCTCGCGCATCGAGCAGAATGTACCTGAGGTCAGGCTGTTCGTTACGGAATTTCAGTACCTGTTCATCCAGGTAGCTGGCGTTGGCAAAAAACAGCGCGCCGTCGAATCTGACAACTGAAATATGGCGGCAACCCTTGAGCCTGTAGTAATCTGCAGACTTGAGAACCTTTTCCTCGTTAAGTGAGAGGCTGGCGACGACCGGCCGCATCGATTTGTAAAGGAAAATTCCCATGGAGAGTATGACACCGACCACGATGCCTTTATCCAGGTGAGGTGCGAAGTAGAGGGTTACACCAAAACTGAGAATGGCGATCGCTCCGTCGTACCACTGGGCTTTCCAGGCATGGATGAACCCTTTGACGTTAATCAGGCCGATAACAGCCATCATGATGACGGCAGCCAGAACTGCCTGGGGCAGGTGATAGAGCAGCGGCGTGAAAAACAGCAGGGTTATGACCACCATGATGGAGGTGATCACGGAGGAAATACCGCTGATGGCTCCAGCTTGGAGGTTGACCGCAGAGCGGGAGAACGAGCCGGAAACAGAATAGCTCGAACCGATCGAGCCCAGGATATTGGCGAGCCCCTGGCCAATCAGTTCCTGGTTCGGATCGAGTTTCTGACCAGTCTGGGCGGCCATGGCCTTGGCGATGGCGATGGCCTCCATGAAACCGAGCAGTGAAATGATGATCGCATACGGCAGCAGTTTGAAAAATGTCTTGGCGTCCAGTGTAGGTATGGCAAGGGTCGGAAGTCCCTCCGGTATCTTGCCGACGATGGCCCCTCCGCCGGTGAATTTCAGCCTGGAGGGGTCGAGCTCGACCGTACCTACCGAAAGGCGCCATGTGGAACTGTCTGCTTCCACGCCGGACGGTGCTTCACCCTGCGGGTAGAACGCGAAGGAGTCCCCTTGGGGAACACCGGTAAATTTCATCTGACGTAGCGCGGTGCGCAGATCCGATGAGTGCTGCTTGGCTTCAGCCAGTTCGATCGAGAGAATTTCGACTTCACTCTCGAGCTTGACCTGTTCAGGCGTTTTGCCGCCGTGTCCATCTTTGCTGTGGGCTTTCTCCTGGTCAATCATCAGGCCGACGTCTGCCCGCTTCTGCCCAACTCTCTCTAT
>CBFCWR010000266.1:0-4615 GCA_965601575.1 uncultured Desulfofustis sp.
CCAATAATCCAGGAGACCGCCACGGTGTCGTTCTGCACGACAACCTGCAGAGAACCTGCAGGATCTACCGGTGCTGCCTGGATACTGCCGGCGCACGTCAGGGTAGCCAGCGTGCAGGCGAGGAGCCCGCGCCGGATACCGGTGCCAGATTTTTCAATGCCAGTTCCGGATTTTTCAATTCCAGTGCCTGACTTTTCGATACCGGTGCCGGACTTTTCAATTCCGGTTCCCGATTTTTCGATCCCTGTACCACTTTTTTCAATTGTCCAACGAGACATATTACTTCTCCTCTTGCTTCAGGTTTTGGTCTCTCGCGGGCTTTTTGCCTTCTACGATCGACCCGGCTGCTAAACGAGTACCTGAGAAGATTGTGAGTAACTAAATCCCCCTTCTACTCTACCTCCTCTTCCACAGGTTCATGGTCGCCCCACTGGTACCAACCGATACCTACAGTGACTTGACCGGGTTGCTTTGTCGCTTCCTCGAATTCTTCAAGGAGCGACTCCCCTTCTTTGATTTGTTTGTCTAACAAGTCTCGCGCCCGCAACCGAAACTCTTGGTACCGTTCCGGCGCCAATCGATACGTCCACCTACCTTGCTGTGGGACGCGTGTTTCAGAGGTTGCGGTCATGTTATGGATTACTGCAGAAAGTACGCGAGAGGCTTCTACTAGACCTACTTCTGTCTGTTTTGCCCTGTCATCGGAAATCGGCGAATAGAGCATGGAAAGAAGTTCGACTACTTCAACGTCCTTTTGAGTAACTCGGATGTTTTCGGAAGCGAGCAGTCGGCCGATGACAGTTTTTACAGTTATATTTCGTCCAATTGATCTTAGTACTAACGTCTGAAACGTCCGACCTTTGCCAACAATTGGTAACGCAGCAGGCTGTCCAGTTTCAGGATCCTGAAAAAATGGATCGCTGGTCCACATGTCGATAAGTGCATGCTCTGGATTTACATTCTGCGTTTGCAGAGTATTTTCAAGATTTTCCGCCATCAAAGAAGAAACAACTCTCGTATCCAGCCCCGTCATCAGCGCGATGGCGCTTTTGGTCGGTTTGGAGCCTTCGCGCTCGAGTTTTTTCTGCGCTTCTTCGACGTAGATTGCTTTGAGAATATCGGTGAGGGCGGGCAGTGAAACTGTCCCGATTACCAGGCGCACGACTTTACGAAATACGCGACTCAGGAAGTGCGTGATGGATTTCGCATCGTCTTGTTGATTCAGATTATTATTCATAACTACGCCAGGCATTTTCAGTCTCCTGAAGATCCCCTACAGCAGTATATGAAATCCATCTCGTGAAACCCTGTTCGTGTCCTGGAACAGGTTGTCGTCGAAATTAACGACACTTTAACTATAGGATATCCTTTTTATCAATAACTTGCCAAGTTTATTTAAACTTAAACCCGTCATTGGAAAAGGTGACTGTCACGGCGACATTTATTTTGTCCATGAACCACAGTCAGCGGAGTACTTTGGAACGTCCCTGTTCCGTTTGTGGAAATCCCTTCCACCCCTTGTGTCCCGCTTTAATACCGGAAGAATACTTCCGGTATCTATTCTTTTTACTTCCTTGTTTCAAACCAGGGGCTTCCTGCCCCGATTCCTACCTGTTCAATTTAATGCAGGGTAGGGTCTGCATAGTTGGGCAGATCGTCCTCGAAAAGGGCATTCGGGATCTTGGAGCTTCCTTGCTCCGGGAACACATCCTGTGAAAGATCAGACCAAATGCCCATCACCGGCTGACAACCCCTGTCGGTGCCGGTCCCGATGCCGGTTCCATCTCTTTCGACCGAAGGCGCTGCATCCATGCAGACATTCTCCGTGATGGAAACCAGACCTGCCTCTTTGCCCAGTTGACGCTCGCTCCACCGTACGACCTGGTTTCGGTTGTCGGCTGAGAGCATCAGAGCGCCTTTCTTGTGGTGCAGTACATAAAGCATGAATTGAATGTAACAAAATTAGACGTATGTGTCTATAGACAATTATGAATTTAGACAAATAAGAATATAGCCAAAAAAGAATTTAGACTTATTTGCAAATAGACACTTGCGTCTATAGACAAAAGTGGCTATACTGCATCTCAACAAGGTTGGAAAAGGCAAGGATTGCTGGCTCCAACAGCAGAAGGATCTGCTTTCTTGTTAAGCATGGATGCACTTTGCGGGTGGCGAGACGTCCGCACGACGGCCAGAAACATTACGGATGATGTTTCTGGTCGTTTTTTTTGTGCGACAGAAAAATTTACCGGACGACCGGCGTTACGTCCCGGTCTAGAAGTCAGCTTTTCCGGGAACCCGCGGAAACGGAATGACATCGCGGATGTTCGTCATGCCCGTGATGTAATTGATCAGGCGCTCGAATCCAAGGCCGAAGCCCGCATGGGGCACCGTGCCGTAGCGCCTCAGGTCCAGGTACCAGCTGTAGTGCTCCTTATCCAGGCCCATCTCGTCCATGCGCCGCTCCAGCACGTCCAGGCGTTCCTCGCGCTGTGAGCCGCCGATGATCTCGCCGATGCCCGGCGCCAGCACGTCCAGGGCGGCCACGGTGCGTTCGTCGTCGCTGAGCCTCATGTAAAAGGCCTTGATCTCGGTAGGGTAGTTCATCACCACGACAGGGGCATTGAAGTGGTTCTCGGTCAGGAACCGTTCGTGCTCGGTCTGCAGGTCGAGCCCCCATTCGGCAGCAAACTCGAATTTCTTGCCCGAGTTCTTGAGGATTTCGATGGCTTCTTCGTAGTCCAGGCGGACGAACTTGGTATCGACAAACTTCTCCAGGCGCTTGATGGCCTCCGGCTCGATGCGTTTTTCGAAAAACGCCATATCGTCCGGGCACTCCTCGAGCACTGCCTTGAAGACGTACTTGAGGAAGTCCTCCGCGACGTCGGCCAATTCGTCGATATCCGCAAACGCGATTTCCGGTTCGACCATCCAGAATTCCGCCAGGTGGCGGGACGTATTTGAGTTTTCGGCCCGAAACGTCGGCCCAAAGGTATATACGTTACTCAGGGCTAGGCAGTAACCCTCCACGTTGAGCTGGCCCGATACGGTCAGGAACGTTTCCCGGCCGAAGAAGTCCTTGCTGTAGTCGATGTCGCCCTTGTCGTTTCTGGGCAGGTTTACCATGTCCAGCGTGCTCACCCGGAACATGTCGCCGGCGCCTTCCGCATCGGAAGCGGTAATGATGGGTGTGTTGATCCAGTAGTAACCGCGTTCGTGGAAAAAGCGGTGGATGGCCTGTGCAGCGACGTGACGGACTCGCGTGATGGCGCCGAACGTATTGGTGCGCGGCCTTAAGTGCGCCACTTCGCGCAGAAACTCGAAGCTGTGGGCTTTCGGCTGGATCGGGTAGGTGTCCGGGTCCTCGACCCAGCCCAACACTTCGACGCCGGTGCCCTGGATTTCATACTTCTGGCCGCGGCCGCCGGATTCGACCAGCGTGCCGGTGCATATCACAGAGCACCCCGAGGTCAGCTTTTTGACTTCTTCCTCGTAGTTGTCCAGGTCGGCCGGGGCGACGATCTGGATCGGGTCGAAGCAGGATCCGTCGTGCACGTTGATGAAAGAGAAACCGGCTTTTGAATCGCGGCGGGTTCGGACCCATCCGCGAACGGTAATCTCTGAGCCGATGGCTGGTTTTCCGGCGAGCGCGTCTTTAATTCGGGTGTATGACATATTCTGGAGTTGATCCAAGGGATGCAAACCCCAAATAATAAAGCACACGCCACGGAACAAAAACCCCGTGTGCACAATATGGATAAAGAAGGACCTGGAAGAGACATGGCAATCGAGTTGACACAAACAGCAGCAGAACGCGTTCGGGGGTTTATCGAACGTGATGGCGGGGTCGGCTTGCGGCTCGGCGTGAAGAAGACCGGATGTTCCGGTTGGGCTTACACGGTGGACCTCGCAAACGAGGTCAGTGCCGAGGACGTGGTTTTTGAACAGGACGGCGTCAAAATTGTCGTGGCGCCCGACAGCCTGTCTTTTCTCGATGGCTCCGTTGTGGATTTCCGCTCCGAGGGGCTTGGCTCCGCATTCCACTTCACCAATCCCAACGCAACCGAAGAATGCGGCTGCGGCGAAAGTTTCACCATCGGCTGATTACCTGATATAATTCGTCGGCTCTGTTGCCGGAAAATATTCGGCGGCGGAAATCCTTGCTCCACTTCAATGGCGAAGGGAGCTTTGGTGGCACGGTTTTCGTGCTGACAAATCCACAAGGAGTCACAATGAGACACTATGAAATATGTTTTCTGGTTCACCCGGACCAGAGCGAGCAAGTTCCTGCCATGCTGGAACGCTACCGTTCCCTGATCGAGGGCAACAGCGGCGCGATCCACCGCCTGGAAGATTGGGGCCGGCGTCAGCTGACGTTCCCGATCGCCAAACTGCACAAGGCTCACTACGTTCTTATGAATATCGAGTGCGACGCGGCAACGTTGTCTGAGCTCGAAGGCATCTTCCGCTTCAACGACGCCGTTCTGCGCCACTTGACGGTGGTTCGCCAGGAAGCCATTTCCGAGCAGTCGCTGATGATGAAGGCCAAGGAAGAGAAGGACAGTTCCAGCCGTAAGTACGAAGAACGGAAGGCGGCTGAGAAGCCCGCTCCGGC
>CBFCWR010000267.1:0-4608 GCA_965601575.1 uncultured Desulfofustis sp.
ATTTCTCGGCAACCAAGATAAACTGGATCCTGGACAATGTCGACGGAGCACGCGAAAAAGCGGAACAGGGAGCGCTGGCCTTCGGCACGGTTGACAGCTTCCTGCTCTGGCGTTTGACCGGCGGGCGGGTCCATGCCACCGACGCAACCAATGCGGCTCGGACCATGCTGTTCAATATCCACGATAACTGCTGGGACAAAGAGCTGCTCGAGATATTCCAGATTCCCGCTTCCCTGCTTCCCGAGGTCTGTGACAGTTCCGCAGATTTCGGTATGACCGACCCCGAGATGTTCGGTGTATCCCTGCCTGTCTGCGGCATAGCCGGAGATCAGCAGGCCGCCCTGGTCGGCCAGGCATGCTTTGAGCCGGGAATGCTCAAAGCCACCTACGGTACAGGATGCTTTGCGGTGCTCAATACCGGCGCCGAGGCCGTGGCCTCGACTAGCAAGCTTCTGACCACCATCGGTTATCGCATTGATGGTGTCACCAACTACGCCCTGGAGGGTTCCATCTTTGTGGCCGGGGCGGCAGTGCAGTGGATGCGGGATGCCATGGGGCTGATTGAAGAAGCGTCCGAGTCGGGAGGTCTTGCCCGAGATGCGGATCCGAACCAGGATGTCTATCTGGTGCCGGCTTTCACCGGACTGGGAGCGCCGCATTGGGATGCGGACGCGCGGGGAGCAATATTTGGTATTACCCGGGGTACCGGGCCGGCAGAATTGTCCCGGGCGGCCCTGGAATCTGTCTGCTACCAGACACGCGATCTGCTGGAGGCAATGCAAAAGGACTGGCAGCAGGAAAATGCGCCGGTGCTCAGAGTCGACGGCGGCATGGTTGCTTCGAATTTTACCATGCAATTTCTTGCCGATATCCTCAATGCTCCGGTGGATCGTCCCCAAACACTTGAGACCACCGCAGTTGGCGCCGCCTATCTCGCCGGCTTGAGAAAAGATATATACCCGCCGCCAGGACAATTTGCAGAATCGTGGAAACTGGACCGCAGGTTCTCCCCGGTGCTGGCCCGTGATGTGTGCGAACGAAAATATCTGGGATGGAAGGATGCGGTAAGAAGAACACGTTCCACCTATTAGACATTGTATACAGTACCGTCCATTTTCCGGCCGTCCGCTGCTGCCGCACAAAGGGAATAGCCCTTCAATCCCGCCTCACGATAGTGATGGAGCCTGGTCATGAGCACACGACCGTTCGACAGACCACACAAAACAGACATGAAAGTGCGTGAAACCGAGGTTCTCATCATCGGCGGCGGAATGACCGGAGCAGGTATCGCCCGAGACTTGTCCCTGCGCAACATTCGCTGCCTGCTGATCGACAAGCATGATCTTTGTGCCGGTGCATCAGGGGGAAACCATGGTCTTCTGCATTCCGGAGCGCGCTATGTATCAAATGACCTGCAGGCTGCGATGGAATGTCGTAAAGAAAGCGACATTTTGAAACGGCTGGCCCCTGAGTGCATCGAAAACACGGGGGCACTTTTTGTCGCAGTCGCAGAAGATGATCCCGCCTTCGGCGCACAATTTCCGACCCTCTGCTCATCGGCTGGCATTACCTGTGAGGAGCTGTCTCCCGCAGAGGCCAGGCGCATGGAACCGCAACTGACAGAAAAAACGCACAGCGCCTATCTCCTGCCCGATGCCACCATCGATCCCTTCCGCCTGGCACTTGAAAACGTTGCCCATGCGCAGTTGAGCAGCAACAGCGAATACTTCCCCCACACTGAAGTCATTTCCTTTCACATCACTGATGGAACCATACACGCAGCCACATGTCGCGATAACAGCACCGGCGAGCTGCTTGAAATACGAGCCGCCCAGATAGTCAATGCCGGTGGTGCATGGGCCATGAACATCGCCCGGATTGCCGGCTGCAGTGACGTAAACCTGCTCTACTCCAAAGGTACACTGGTAATCAGTCACGACCGGCTCACTAGCCGTGTACTGCACAGACTCCGGCCGCCCAGTGACGGGGATATTCTTGTACCAGGCGGTACCGTTTCCGTGCTTGGCACGACCTCGATCAGGGTTGATGAGCTTGACCGCATCATACCGACGGTGGAGGAGGTTAACAGCAACATCAGAGAAGGTTCCGCCATGGTTCCCGCTCTTTCCCAGGCCCGCTACATAAGGGCTTTTTCGCGTGTCAGGCCGTTGCTTCAACCCGGCGCTGACGCAAGCGACCGCGAAGTCACGCGGGGGTATTCGCTGATCGATCATAGCGCTCAATTGACCAATTTTTGCACCATTACCGGCGGCAAACTCACCACCTACCGACTGATGGCTGAACATGCCTCGGATCTTGTTGCCGAACGCCTCGGAAATAATGTCGGATGCCGAACCAGAGAACTGTCCATGCCCGATGGCGGGGCCTGCCGCTGGACCGAACCGGGGGCTTCGCCCAAGTACTGGTTTCAGGCAAACAACCCGGATGACTCCATTTTGTGTGAGTGTGAAATGGTGCCCCAGTCGGCAATAGACGAAATCATCAAGTGCGCCCCGGACGCGGGGGGCGAAATGACACTCGAGGCCATCGCTCTCAGGTCGCGGGTTGGCAAAGGTCCCTGCCAGGGTTCCTTCTGCGGTATGCGGATCGCGTCATATCTCTATGATCGCGGCTATTACCGGGACAAAGCAGGCCTGGTTCACCTGCGCCAGTTCTTAAACGAACGGTTCAAAGGGGTGCGCTCAATCATTTGGGGACAACAGATGGCCCAGATGGAACTCTCAGAGGCACTCCATTGCGGCCTTCTCGGTCTTGATCAGACGGACGACCATAGTGATGAATCAGCAGAATAATCAGGACAACACAACATCGTGAAACAATCTACTCGTCGCATCGATACTGATTTAACCGTGATTGGCTCGGGACTCGCCGGCGTCGCCGCCAGTTCCTTTGCCCTGGGAAGACACATCAAGACTACCCAGGCAGGCAATACCGGGGCCCTGGCTTATACCACCGGCTATTTTGATCTTCTCGGTAGTCTTAGAGCTTACGGTGGAACGAGCATCAGTGATCCATGGGAGGGGATAAGAACTCTGCGTAAAACCGAACCGCTTCATCCTCTGGCGCGCATAGCAGAAGATGATATCAGGGCGTCCTTTGAGGAATTTATCACCTTTCTCGCCGACTGCGGAATTATCTATGGAAAACCAGGCGACAGGAATCTAGACGCCCTCACCCCGGCCGGCACAATAAAGAAAACCTTCAGTGTACCGGCTACAATGCAGGCTGGGGTTGATGCCTTTGCCCGCGGAGCCCGATGCACCATCATTGACTTCAGGGGACTGAAAGGATTCAGCGGCCGCCAGATAGCAGCAAATTTACAGAGTCACTGGCCGCAGCTTCGTACCGAACGGATTAGTTTCCCGGACATTGAACAGGGTGAAATCTATCCCGAAGTCCTCGCTCGCGCCCTTGAGGTTCCCGACAACCGGGCAAAACTTGCCGCAGCGGTAAAAGCGGTCGCAGCCGATGCAGAGGCAGTCGGCATGCCTGCCATTTTTGGCATCCATGAACCGGACAAGGTTATGGCTGACCTGCAGGACCGTATCGGAATGCCGGTTTTCGAGATTCCGACCATTCCTCCATCAGTCCCGGGAATCCGTCTGCGCGAGCTGTTTGAGCAAGTTTTTCCACAAAGGGGCCTCACCCTGATTCCGCAACAAAAAGTACTGTCTGTCGATCTGCAGGAAAAAATCATTACACTCGATCTGAAGGACAATTACGGTCCTATTCACATCAACTCCCGCACCGTAATTCTTGCCACCGGCCGTTTCATCAGCGGCGGCCTCGAGGCTCACATGGAGGGTATCACCGAACCGCTGCTCGGACTCCCCGTCACTCAGCCGGCATCGCGAGACCTCTGGTATGAACAGCACTACATGGACAAAGGGGGACACGAAATTCACCGAACGGGAATCGAGGTGGACGAACAATTCCGACCGCTTGACCGAGAAGGGAAGGTGGTTCATCAGGGGCTGTTTGGCGCCGGCATCCTCCTTGCCCACCAGGACTGGATACGGGGCCGCTGCGGGGCGGGTATTGCGGTCGCCACTGCCTATAAAGCAGTTCAAGCTGCCCAATCATTCCTGCAGCCGCCTGCGGCCTGAGCACGCAACCAGGCCGACAACAACCTGATGGCGCGTCAGAATCGGTAGATCATTTCAAGGAAGCAACAATGTCAGATACCCCTATAAAAAAATTGAACTTCAAGGAGCTTGCCCATCAGCTTCTGCCGGAAAAAGCCAGCTTTGATTCTTGCCTCACCTGCGGCCTCTGCTCTTCCGGATGTCCTGCCTCGGGCCTGGAGAACATGGACCCGCGAAAGTTCATCCGCATGGCAATGCTGGGGATGGATGAGGAACTCTCGACAACCCCGTGGGTCTGGATGTGCACCCAATGCAAACGCTGCCAGCATGTGTGCCCCATGGACATCGACATCGCTCAACTTGTTTTTGCTGCTCGGAGTAACTGGCCGAAAGAGCTGAAACCTTCCGGTATCGTGCGTTCATGCGATTTGACGCGGTCAACTGAAAGCACGAGCGCCATGGGACTGCCCCCTGAGGATTTTGTCTTTGTGGTTCAGGATGT
>CBFCWR010000268.1:0-4585 GCA_965601575.1 uncultured Desulfofustis sp.
ACGACTGCTACAAGAATTACAATTCAGGTACTTTTAAGTCAACTAATCCTGTGAAACCTCCAGAACCTCGGCGACACGAGTTAATCCTACTATTTAAAATGCCCAGTTCAGAACGAGATAATTTTTCCTAGGATAATTAGGAAGAAGATCAACGTATAATTGTTCTCGAATGCTCAGGCAGGCCAAGAGATATCTCTTCGGGGTGAAATGGTTCGTGTATCCTTTCTGTGATCAATTCGGTCTGCTGGAAGATCGAATAAGACTCCACCGGCCACACCTTCTCAGCTTTCCCCGCAGCTTTAATTGTGCCTTGCAGAATTATATATGGATTTAGTGCTTAGTGTTTAAGATAGAGGGTTTTTACAGGGGAATGAAAAGATCAGACAGTAGAGAAGAAGAGCATGGGTGTGGTCACTGGTAAGGTAATCGCGTCGTGTGGTGAAAAGTAACCCGATCCCATGTAATCTTGTGATGTCAGAAGCCGAGGAGGAGACAATGAGCCTTAAAGATTGGATTGTGCCGAAATATATGCACTCAAATCCCAAAGTCCGCATGAAATTTGTTGAAAATTCAACAGATGCCCGTATCCTGAAAGAAGTGTCGGAGAATGACTCTGATGATTCAATACGTAAGGCTGCTGTTGCGCGTATCGATACGATTAAAAGTTCCTGAGACAACCAGCAGAAATATAGCAGTACTCATCTGTGAACTCACCTATGGCATGTCTGATCTCTTTTCTACTATGGGTGAGTTAGTCTTTATGATACCCACATCAAATGTCTCACGGTTACAAGTTTCTCCGCTGTAAAGATCGTTTCTGATACATTGCGGAATCTCTCGCTGCTGCAGATGTGGAGATGTGCAGTGACGACATCAACCGTTCAAGAAAATCTGTAATCTCACCTTAGCTGGGAGTCCATCACTCTGTAAGAACCGGCCATCCCCATCTATAAAATGATGTGACGGATCAAGTCTGAATCTGAATATCCAGCCCTCATAAACTTTTAGTTCAATTACCGGAACAAGGCTGAGATCAGTTGAACTCCAGTGATCCGTCTGGACTGAATTCGATCGTTTTGGGGGGACCTGTAATTTCCAGTTTTGAGTTTCTTTCTGTAAATTCCCTGTAGGTTTCAGACAACCAGATCGTTTCAAGCTCCTTGGTATTTTTAATTCGCATGATCAAAGGGGCTTTCATGCTGTCATGCCGCAAAGTAGAAAACGCCGCCCTGACGGCTTGCTGATCATCTTCAGCAACTATCGGAATTTTTGCCGACTGCATGACATGAGCGGTTATCGCATTTGTGTAGGTACTGGTGAGATCAATTTTTTCAGCACAGACCCGAGTGGTGAAATCTGCGAGTCCAATACCCAGCGCATTGCCTTTTGTTGCCTCGGTCAGGTCCCGTACGATAATGCGTTGGATTGGCGGTGCATCAAAGCCTGAAAGATCCCATGAGGAACGACCGATCACATTTGAGTCAATCCCTGTGCCGCTGATATCTTTTCCTATCTCGTCAACGATGAGAAGGTCGATCTCATCAACCAGCAGGCGCCCCATGACCCGCTTGGCTTCCTTGAGCAGTTCCTTCTCGCGCATCATTATGTGCTCCGCCGGAATCACTTCGACTTTCGCAAGATCGTTGTATCCATTTTCTATAATGCCGATCCCGCAAAGAATAGGGGATTTGGAAAGAAACAGATCGGCGGCGGCCGGCAGGATTTCATGAAAGCGGTCAAAGCCAAGATTGTGCGCCTCTATCGCCCCTTTGTGTTTACCCAGACCAATCACCATCATTTTGACTACACCGCTCTCATAATCTCCCTTAAAGGTCGTGTGCGGCTTAATCCGGTTACAGACAACGATGCCATCGGCCTGGTGGGCCAGTTTATCGCAGAAGACGCTCAGGCCATGTCCGGTGATCCCGAGTGGGACAACCTCCATACTGGAACGGATTGGGGCACCAATCGCTGCTTCGTTGATGCCTAAACTTTCCAGGACCTTCAACTGTCCTTCCGCGGTAGCCCCGCCGTGGCTTCCCATTGCAGGAACAATAAACGGCGTGGCCTTCTGGGCCTTGAGCTCCGTGACGACGGCCTGGAGTACATTGACCAATCCCTTAATCCCTCTGCTACCGGCGGTAATCGCAATGTTCTTGCCCTCCAGGCTAATTCCTCCCAGCTCTGATAAACCGGAGTGAACGGTGGTCGCGATATCAACACTGGCGTCACCGGGAAAAGACTGTCGGACGGGCAGCATCCCGGGCAGATGGAGCGAATCGCTTATGGGCAGTGTTGGCTCAATACGAGAAAAATTCAGCGGCATACTTTGTTTCCCCCTCATCCGTGGATTGACTCATGGTCTCGCAATTATCGACTCAGTTAGAAAAACAGGAGAAGAAGCCTACGGTATTGTGAACAGTTACGCCCCCTGTGTCTTCAATTAGATCATAATCATTGGCAATTTTCTGTGCCGGGCCGAGGCAGATAGAAAATCACTCGAAAGAAGAAAATTGCAGTTCCGAATCATTGGGATTGCGTCCCGGTTATATACTATGGCCAATTGGCGACGTTCCCGGAGGTCGCTGCCCCAGGTTTTAGTTAGAACGATTTAGACGCGCCTCATCGAGCACTTCAGCGACCAAGGGCGCAATGAGCAATTCGCCCCGATTGCTGAGATGGTCGACATCCCGGTAGAGATTTACGCCGTCTATCACGGGCTCTTGGAAATGGGGGAACGGATCGAAGTAGAGCGCCTGGTTGTCCCGCGCGAAGTCCTGAATGAAACCGCGACTCTGGTCCTGCCAGGTCTCTATGAAATCCTGGTCATACGAGCAGATGCGCTGCCAGTCCCGTTGATTCATGAGACGCGGCCGCCAGTCGCACTCTTTGACCTGCCTGAACAACGGCACCTGTCCTGCCAACACAACTGATTTGCCGTTCGCACGGAGGCTCTGCACCGTCTCCCGGAGCCGCTCCTGGAAATAAGCGCTGTGGGTGAGGATCGCTTCACCGTCCTGGTCAAGAAAACGAATGACGCGGTTCTCGCCTTCGTAGCTGATGCCGTCAAGGAACAGGTCGAACCGTTGGGCGATCACCACCACCTCGACATTGGGATTGCCCACAATACCGGTTTCGAAGTGAGACAAGGCTTTTTCACATTGGCCCGCATGCTCGTCCGCAATCAAACTTCTGATCTGCACCTCGCCAACCAGCATAGGGCAGCCCGGCACCCCCAGAAATCTGAGCTCGTAGTTGTTCTGCCTGGCCCACTCCGCGACCGCCGGGAAATAATGGCCGGAATGGCTGTCGCCTACCAGGGCGATGGCCGGCCGGGACGCTTTCGGCTGATCGGAGCAGTTAAACACCTTCATGCCTTTTTCGGCCCGCCGCGGGCAGTCCAGAGAATATCTCTGGGAGTCGTCCTCGACTTTTGTGTAGCGAGTAATGCGCCACTCGGCGGTATCCTCTTCCTCGAGCAGGCGAAACGAGACGGCGAAAACGATGATGACCGCAAGAGCCGAACAGAGAACCCAGCGATCGGACAGGGTAGTTTTTCGCGCGGGTTGTTCGACATAGCGATAGCTCAGGGTGGAGAGCACAAAGGCGATGGCTATGATGATCAGACTGGACGTGAAGCTGAGCGTGTCCTCTTGGCTATATACTTTCCAGAATATGATCAGGGGCCAGTGAAAGAGATAGAGCGAGTAGGAAATCCTGCCGATGGCCGCCGGCAATCGGCCGGCAAGCAGGCGATTGACCAGTGATTGCGCGGGGCTGGAGAAGATGATCATCCCGGTTCCGAAGCATGCCAGAAGGGTCCCGTAACGCAGAAATGAATTGCCCGCAAACTCCTGGCTGACTGCCAAAAAGCTGGTGCCGAGAAGCACCAGCCCGCCGATGCCGATGAGCATCTGCGCCGCTCTGCTGTCTGGCTGACGAATGAGCCCCAGACATAAAAAACCGCCGATACTGAACTCGAATGCCCTGGTGAAGAACATGTAGAAGGCCAGGTTAACGTTGGTGCCGGCAAAATATTGACAGAGCAGATAGGAGCCCAGAAACAGCAGTACAAGTACGCCGCCCATGATCCTCTTCATCATCCCGGCGGATTGTTCTTCAGGGGCCGGCGCGGCTCCAGTCCCGAACCGGGATCGGCAGAGACGAAACACCAGGTAGATCAGCAGCGGCCAGACCAGGTAGAACTGCTCCTCAACGCCCAGCGACCAGGTGTGCAGAAGCGGCTGCCCGGAAAATCCCTCCTCGAAATACCCCACTTTCTGGGCGAAAAAGAAGTTTGACAATTGCCCCGAGGCGTAGCGGGCCGACTGCATGTATCGAACGTACGTTTCCGGGGTCAGCAGAAAGGTCGCCGGGACTGAAGCCAGGGCCAGTACGACGAACAAGGCAGGGAAAATGCGTTTTACCCGCCGACCGTAGAAATTGGTCAAGGAGAAGGTACCGAGGTGATTCTCGCGCACGATAATACCGGTAATCAGGTAGCCTGAAATCACGAAAAAAACATCGACCCCAAGAAAGCCGCCCGGCAGCAGGCTGGGCTGCAGATGGAACAGGAACACGGAGA
>CBFCWR010000269.1:0-4560 GCA_965601575.1 uncultured Desulfofustis sp.
GGCGTCGGTGAGCTTCTTTTTAACCAGGCTCATCAGTTCCTTTTCCTGCACTCGTATATCCTGCATGGCTTACCTCTTGTGGGGTTAGGCGAAATGATTCGGGGCCACCGTGAACAGATGACCCTGTTCGGACGTAGCAGTATTATGACGGTCCCCTAACCGGTACATTTAGCTATATCCTTTCCGGTTATTACCATTTTTTCCAGCGGAGCGACAGCACCTTTGTGACAGACCACGTAAGCCGCGGTCTTGTGAGCCATCCGAGCCGCTGTTTCAGCGGGACAGCCGAACTTTCTGGCTACCAGGTAGACAGCGCTGAAGGAATCGCCCGCGGCGGTGGTGTCGACAACTCTGGCGACCTTTTCAGCCGGGACTTCGATGATTGTGCCATCTTCATGGATAGTACAAGGCTTGTCGCCATCCTTGAGTACCGATTCCCCGCAACCCAAATCGGCCAAGGCCTGATGAACATCATCTCCAGTGGCGCCGTCGAGCAGCATATCGGCTTCTTCGGTGGTCAAAAAAACAATCTCGCTGAGGCGATAAAGCTGACGATAGAGTTCGATGGCTTCTTCTGTCGAATTCCACAGGTGGGGTCTGAAATTGCAATCGAAGTAGATGGAAATTCCCTGAGAACTGATCTCTTCCAGCCTGCTGAACAGCCTTTTGCGGCTCTCGGGCATGAAGATGGCCAGACTGATGCCGCTCAGGTAGATGCCGTGATAGTCCGAGAGAGCCTCCAGCACTCGGCTGCTCTCGGGATACTCGAAACACTTCTTGGCCGCGGCGGTGGAACGCCAGTAGTGGAAGATCCGCTCTCCCGACTCCTCCAGTTCGATATAGTAGAGCCCAGGCGTCTCTCCCTGTTGTCGCACTACCAGCGAACTGCCGACGCCTTCCTGTTCCCAGAATCTGACCATGCGTTCGCTGAAAGTGTCGGTTCCCAAGGCGGTCACATAGTCGATTTCCAGCGGCAGGTCACGGGCCAGCCGGGCGCAGTAGATAGCCGTGTTCAAGGTGTCGCCGCCGAAGGTTTGACTGGTAATCCCGGGAGAAACCTCCTGGAGTTCGATCATACATTCGCCGATACACGCTATTTTTGTGGGTTTCATGAGTGATTTTGTGAATGAATCGTTTTCTGCCTGACTTTTAAAATTGAAAGATCAGGATTTTCGTCCAAGATCAAGACACGATCAAAAATGTAACCGCAGGCATATATCTCATATTCCGAGAATTAAATTTTTGATCGCAACGCAGAAATTGGGTGAAAAGACGTTTTTCCCTCAAAAGACGATCATCGCCTTAAGAAAGCCTGCCGGCTGCTCCACGGCCATCTTAAAGGCCTCGGTTGCCTGGTCGACCGTAAACCGATGGGACACCATGTGTTCCAGTTGCATCTGTCCCCTGGCGACCCGATTGAGAATGGTCGGAAACATATTGGAGTTCATGCGGCTGCCGACCACCGTCATCTCTTTGCGGAAAATCTGCAGTTCGGTCACCTCGTTGGGGCTGCCGTCCATGCCAAGCAGTATCACTGTGCCGGTGGGCGCCACCAGGTCGATGCACTGTTCGAAGATAACCGGGTGGCCAACGGCATCACAGGTCACATGCGGTCCTTCGCCCTCGGTCAGCGCAAGGATCTTCTCTTTGAGTTCAGGATCGTTAGCCTGAAAAGCTGCCAGTGCACCCAACTCCGTGGCCCGCTGCAGGCGGTCTTCCTTCATATCCACCAGGATGCATCTGGCACCCAGGCAGTGGGCGTTGAGCATCACGGCGATGCCGATGGGACCGGCCCCGAAGATCAGCACCATCTGGTCCTGGGCGACACTGCCTCGCCAGCAGGCCTGGGCACCGATGGCCATGGGTTCGACCACGGCGCCCAGCGCCAGGTCTTTAACCGAGTCAGGCAGTTTGTGCACATCGCAGGCGCGGATCTTGAAATATTCCTGCATGGCGCCTTCGACATGGACGCCGCGGCATTTCACCGCCGCACAGGCATTGGCCCGAGCGCTTTTGCAGGCCCGGCACGAACCACAACCGAACACCGGATCGATAGCTACCCGGTCGCCGGCGGCGAACTCTGTCACGCCGCTGCCGCATTCTACTATCTCGCCGCAACACTCATGACCGACAACCACCGGCGGTTTGACAAACGGGTGCTCGCCCTGGAAGGTGTGCACGTCGGTACCGCAGATCGAGACCGCCTTTACTTTGACGATCACATCATCGGGACTGGTGATCACGGGTTTATCTTTGTCGATCAGGGTTACTTCCTGGATTCCTGAGATTTCTATGGCTTTCATATTATCAGACCGTCCGGGGTGAATGGGGAAGGGAGTTGAATAGTGTAATCAGCCACTGCGGGATGATTTTCAGACAACTCTCTGTATAGCAGCACAGAGGGCAGGTGTCAAGACGGTTTAAACCGGTTTAAAGGCGGTTGACAATAAATGATATGGAGATATAACTAGTGGTGAGAAACTCAAGTGGGAAGAGTTTATCAATCGATGAAGCACCACGCGCCCATGCTGGTATAGAGGCGGCAATGGTCATGGCTGCCAGCTAATGCAGCAGAGATGATCCGAGGCAAGCCGGGATCATTAAAACTGCGTGAATCGGCGCGCATTATTCAGGAAATAGATTAAATGTGCTCAAATTATCAAAGGGCAGGATGCAATGGATATCGTTGACAGGCTCAAGGCTCTGCGACTGGTTCCGGTGGTGGCTCTTCCCACTGTAGAGTCAGGCCTGCGCCTGGCAGAGTTGCTGCTAGAGTGCCGGCTCGGCATCATGGAGATTACCTATCGAACCGAATGTGCAGGCGAGGCCATAGAGCAGATCAGCAGTCGCTTTTCGGATCTGATCGTCATCGCCGGTACGGTGGTGTCGCCCGACCAGGTAGATCAGTCAGTCTCTGCCGGTGTTGGAGGAATCGTCAGCCCGGGTTTTACTCATCGGCTGGCGGCCCATTGCCGAACGCGCGGGATCGCTTTCTTTCCGGGAGTCTGCACCCCGAGCGAAGTGCAGGCCGCGCGTGAGGAGGGGTTGCGAAACCTCAAATTCTTCCCCGCGTCCCAATCAGGGGGGATCAAGATGGTCGGACTCTTTGGCGCGCTTTACCCCGATGTTCGCCTGATGCCCACAGGAGGGATCAGTCCGGATAATCTGCTGGAGTATCTGGGCTGCACCAATGTCCTCTGCTGCGGCGGCACCTGGTTGTGCCCGGAAGGGATGCTGGCCGACGGGAACTGGGATGAAATAAAAAAACGTGTGAAAAGTGCGGTTGATCTTCTCGATCGTCAAGCCTAATTTTTGAGATACTGCGTTCCAGATTTCTAATATTCAATCACTAACATAGAAGGAGAGAAAACATGAGTGAGAAGAAACCGAAAATCGGCTTTATCGGATTGGGATTGATGGGATCGGCAATGGTGCAGCGGCTGCAAAGCGTGGGCTATGAACTGACCGTGATGGCCCATCGCAACCGCACGCCGATCGAAGAGGCGGTTGCGCGCGGGGCTGCAGAAGCAGCCAATGCTGCCGGTGTTGCCCAGAGCAGTGAAATAATCATGCTCTGCGTCGACACCACCGCTGCAGTCGAATCGGTCATGCGCGGTGACGAAGGAGTCCTGGCCGGGCTGCAAGAGGGGGCCCTGGTGATTGATTTCGGCACCTCGATACCGGGTTCCACCCGGGCGCTTTACCAGGAATGCAAAGCCAAAGGGGCCTCGATGATGGATGCGCCTCTGGGGCGAACTCCGGCCCAGGCTGTTGATGGGCTGCTCAACATCATGGGCGCAGGTGACGAGGCCGATTTCGCCCGGGCCAAACCGGTGCTTGACGATCTCGGGGAAAATGTCTTCCACGTCGGGCCGGTGGGTGCCGGGCACACCTTGAAACTGATCAACAATTTCTTCGCCATGACCACCGCCTGCGCCATGTCCGAGGCTTTCGCCATGGCCGACCTGGCCGGCCTGAAGCGCGCCACGCTCTATGATGTCATGTCGTCGGGGCCGCTGCGCTCGGGCATGATGGACTGGATCAAGACCAATGCAGTCGACAAGGATCCGTCAGCCCTGGCTTTTTCCATCAGCAATGGTCTGAAGGACCTGGGCTATTATGCCTCCATGGCGGACGATTTCAAGGTTCCAAGCTTTATCTCGCCGGCCACCAAAAATGCGTTGAACATCGCCAAATCAACCGGCTGGGGGGAAAAATACGTCCCCGAAATGGTCGATTTCATAGCCGGGATCTATTCTGAAGAGTAGGAGAAGAAAATGAATTAGCGAATTAGGGGTGAATTAGGGGGATAGATAGAATTAGGGGGACACAATACTTAATTCGTGATTAGTGAATTAAGTATTGTGTCCCCCTAATTCGTCCCCCTAATTCAATCCATGTCCCCGGTTCATCCATGAAGCTGCTCGAGTTTCCCCATTCACACTATTGCGAGAAGGCCCGCTGGGCGCTGGACTTCAAACGGCTACCGTTCGAGCGGGTGGCGCTGCTGCCCGGCTTTCACATGCGTACCGTGCGGCGTTATGCGCCTAAAACCTCCGT
>CBFCWR010000270.1:0-4539 GCA_965601575.1 uncultured Desulfofustis sp.
GCTGATCGTCAGCTCCCATCTCGGAACCTTTGGCATCGTCACGGTTGGCAAGATACGCAACATAAAAGGTTTGACGGCCAGGGCTTTTGCTCAAAAGAGACAATTTTCCGAGATCCTCACCGGCGATGATAACCCCACGGAAATAGTCGCCTCCCTTATCTGCGAGGAGGAATCATTCGAAGCCGGCATCCAGAACGTCTTCAGCCGGATAGAAGGCTCCTGCTCGATGTTGATTCTGGGCGATGAGGGCATCTACGCCGCCCGAGACAAACTTGGCCGAACTCCCATTGTCATAGGACACAAGGAAGGCGCCTTCGCTGCGGCTTCGGAAAACTGTGCCTTCCCCAACCTTGGCTACCAGGACCATTGCTTCCTCGGCCCGGGGGAAACCGTTCTGATCACCGCAGAAGGCGTCGAGCAGCGAAATCCGCCGGGAGAAGCCATGCAGGTGTGCTCCTTTTTATGGGTCTATTATGGCTATCCCGCTTCGGACTACGAGAACATCAATGTGGAGTGGGTCCGCAACAAGTGCGGTGCGGCTCTCGCCAGGAGAGATGCAGAAGAGATCGATTTCGTGGCCGGCATACCCGATTCGGGGATTGGTCATGCACTTGGCTATGCTGGCGAGAAAAGGATTCCCTATCTTCGACCTTTCGTCAAATACACGCCGACCTGGCCACGCAGCTTTATGCCTCAGAACCAGGAAATGCGCGATTTAGTTGCTAAAATGAAACTTATCCCGGTCAAACGGCTGATTGACGGACAGCGCATACTGTTCTGTGAAGATTCCATCGTCAGAGGCACTCAGCTTCGGGACAATATTCAGATTCTCTACGAGTGCGGTGCCCGTGAAATTCACATGCGCCCGGCCTGCCCGTGTTTGATTCATCCCTGTGAGTTTCTCAACTTCTCGACTTCCAGGTCGACGCTCGATCTGGCTGGACGGCAGATGATTGCGAAAATCGAAGGGGCGGAGGACAAGAATCTCGAGAAATACGCCGAGTCGGGTTCTGACAAGAATCTTGAGATGATCGACCTGATCCGCCGGCAGTTGAAGTTGACAAGCCTGAAGTATCAGAGTCTGGACGACCTCGTTGAGGCCATCGGCCTGCCCAAGCAAAGATTGTGCACCCACTGCTGGGACGGTACCAGCTATTTCTAGTCAGCCAGCCTGCGCCCCCCTGTGTGCAAGTCCTGCAGGGTGATTTAGTGCCGATCTGAGAATAAAGATAGCCCCTAACGAATTGGTGATTACTTTTTGCAAAAATTGTCAAGAAGGCAGGTATGGGAACATCAAAACAACTAGAAGCAAAGCTACTTTATCTTTACCGGGTCAACAATCTTCTCCAGGAGCTTCAGAAGGTCTGCCTGGAAATGAGCAGACGCACTCCGGATCGGCACTTTGCCTGCTACCAGTTTATACCGCTGCTCAGTGAAGATGTCTCGCCGCTGACCCGCCCCGAGGATCTGCGCCTGGGGTTTAACACTGTCGGATCCTACCGTCTGGTGCTGCAGGATCTGGACTTCAACCCGCCGCGGCTGCAGGCCCGAACTGGTTCGATGGAGTGCCCCGAAACGGAAGTGATCGCCAGACACATGCGGGGGATGATTGGTGATCTCACCGGAACCTGGCACCGAGGCCCGCTCTGGGAAATATCGGGGGCAGGTCTCTACACGGAATTAAAACGCACCTATATACTCGACTATCTGCGCTACTTTCTGGCCGTCGCTGAAGAACGTACCAGAATTGAGTGATCAGATTCCCTTTTCTGTACTTCCAAGTTTAGCCACCACTTCCGACTTCAGCGAGTTACTCACCGTACAGATCTGTTTGGCCTGATTCAGCAGCCTCTGGGCCAGATCTTCATCTTCGATATCATTAAAATGTACCGTCACTTCAAAGCGGGCGAACCGATGCGGCATATCGAGCGCCTTCTCCCCACGGATTACTATCTCGATCGCGCCCGGGTCGATGTTCATTTCCTGGGCGACCATCTCCAGCGAGATCCCGATGCAGGAGGCCAGGGCCGCCATGATCAGATCCGAGGGTGGGGCCTGCACTGCCGAGGCGGGGGCGCCGGCGCTCGCCCGGTAACCTGCGTCGGTGATAAAGGTGAAAGACCCTGGAGCATCGCGGTCCAGTCGAAGCGGACCGTAAAATTTTGGTTTCAGTTTAATTGCCATGACCTCGCCCGATCCTTTGAAAAACCTGGTCGTCAGTATTGCATATGAGAGATTCTCAATGCGCAAACCCTCTGAAAACTTACAGGGCCCTGGCCCATTATGCCGGCTTGCTGCGGCAGTCCCGCCCGTCCCTTCCAGTTCTTGACTTGGGTGGGCTTATGTCTACCATTAGTTATGGCATCTTCCGCCAGGGCTGGCCACAAGTTTTATTTGGTAATCATGCGCCCGCGCCACGCTATCGAGGTGTTGATGAGCGAGGGTAACCATCGGCAAGGATAATGAACTACAAAACAATCGATCACCTGCTTTTAAATGTCAACAAGGGGCCGGGGACGAACAGCCCGGCAGGATCGGCGAACATGGGGCCTCCGCGCCCGGGTGACAGTGTTATGGTGGCGGCGGGCGACAGGGGCCTACTGAATGTTCTCATCCATGGAATCGACCAGGGTAATCAATCCTTGAGGGGAGAAACCATCGGCGCGGTAAGGGATTCGGAGGGCCGGGAAATCATCGGCGAACGCTCCCGGGTGCGCTTTTCTTTTCAGAAGATAGCCGGCATTCATCGACGTTAGCCAGGCATCCAGCTATCACGTTTTCAGGGCTTACCCTGCTTCTGTGATATTCGCGTAACCATGGGGCCCCTGGGCGGAGCTCGACAGAATTCCAACCATATGGATATACCACTATGAAACGACGCAGTGATGGAATTACCGGCAACAAAGAAGCCGGCAACTGGGAAGAGAGAACGCCGGCGCGAACCATGCTGCGGGCGGTGGGCTTCAGCGACGCGGATTTCAGCAAGCCGCTCATCGCGATTGCCGTACCATACACCAACGGCACTCCCTGCAACGATCATATACGAGAGCTCGGCGATATGCTGCAGAAAGAAATCGAAACCGCCGGCGGCAAGGCCATCGTCTTCGGAACCCCGGTGGTTTCTGACGGGATCTCCATGGGGACCGAAGCGATGAAATACTCGCTGGTCAGCCGCGAGGTGATCGCCGACGCCATCGAACTCATGACCGAGGGGTATCAGGTCGATGGGGTCATCACCCTGTCCGGCTGCGATAAAACCATACCGGCAGCGCTGATGCCCATTGCCCGCAACAACCTGGTGGGTATCACCCTTTACGGCGGCTCAATTTTGCCAGGTCTCCACGGCGGAGAGGAGCTTAACATCGTCAGTTCCTTCGAAGCGGTGGGCGCCCATGCAGCGGGTCGGATAGACGGCGACCAACTGCACCAGATCGAATGCCATGCCTGCCCGGGCGCAGGTTCCTGCGGGGGTATGTACACCGCCAACACGATGGCCGCGGCCATCGAGGCGATGGGCATGAGCCCGCCGGGTTCTTCATCGAACATGGCCGCAGATCGGGCCAATAACATATCCCCGGAGAAGAAGGAGGATGTACTCGCCAGCGCCCGCATGCTCGTCAACCTGCTTGAAAAAAACATCACCGCACGCGACATCATGACCCGCAAGGCGTTTGAAAACGGCCTGACCGTGGCCTGGGCCCTGGGCGGTTCAACCAACGCCGTGCTGCACCTGTTGGCCCTGGCCCGGGAAGCGGAAGTCGCATTATCGTTGGCCGATATCGAGACAATCACCAGAAAAGTCCCTCTTTTGGGTAATTTCAAACCATCGGGCCGCTACCTGATGAACGACCTGCACCGCCTCGGGGGAATGTCAATGGTCATCAAACTGCTGCTCGAAGGCGGCTACCTGCATGGCGAGTGCATGACGGTCACCGGAAATACTCTGGCCGAAAACGTGGCCGACGCCCCTGCCCTGCCCGGCGGCCAGGATATAATCTATCCGCTGGATCAACCGCTGGCGCCGGCCGGAAACCACATCCGCATTCTGCGGGGCAACCTTGCCGAAGAAGGCTGTGTACTCAAGCAGAGCGGCAAGAAGCTGAGCACCCTGAGCGGTCCGGCACGGGTCTTTGATCGTGAAGAGGGCGCCCTGGCCGCCATCCTGGGCAGCAAAATCGTTCCCGGCGATATCGTCGTGATCCGCTACGAAGGCCCCAAGGGCGGCCCCGGCATGCGGGAAATGCTGTCCCCGTCGGCTGCATTGATGGGAGCCGGTCTGGGCGACTCGGTAACGTTGATCACCGACGGCCGTTTCTCAGGCGGTACCCACGGCATCATGATCGGCCACATCGCCCCGGAAGCGATGGTCGGCGCCCCTCTGGCCCTGGTCAAGGAGGGCGACACCATCACCATCGACCTGGTGCGCGATGAGCTCAATCTCAACGTCTCAGAAGGCGAACTGGCCGAACGCAAGAAGCGCTGGCAGCCCCCGTCAACGACGTCAGCAACCGGTGTACTGGCCAAATACGCCCGGCTTGT
>CBFCWR010000271.1:0-4534 GCA_965601575.1 uncultured Desulfofustis sp.
CCTGGCTGGCGGCGAAGGCGGGCACGTTGTGGTCCTTGCCGAACCAGGACGTCGCGTAGCCGTTGTCGCGGAGGATGCGGCCGATGGTCGCCTTGTTCTTGGGGATGACGCTGTTGTATCCGGGGTACCCGGTGGACTGCTCGGAGATGACTCCGAAGCCGACCGAGTGGTGGTTACGCCCGGTGATCAGGGCGGCCCGGGTCGGCGAGCACAGCGCGGTGGAGTGGATGTTGGTGTAGCTCAGTCCGGTCTCCGCCAGCCTGGTCATCGCAGGCGTCGGAATGACTCCGCCGAAGGTGCTCGGGATACCAAAACCGGCATCGTCGAGGATGATCAGCAGGACGTTGGGCGCGTCCTCCGGCGGCACCACGCGGGCTGGCCACGCGGGGGTCGACTTCAGTGCCTGGTGTTCGATCACCCCGCCGAACTCGGGCGGCGGCGGCGGCAGCTGCGTGCCGTCGATGGTCGTGGTGGCGTCCGGCGTCCCCTCTCCGGCCGCGAACACCGGTGCCGCCAGGCAGCCCCACAGCCCGAGCGTGAGGCCCACCCAGGTGAGCTTGGGTTTTTTCATAGACTTTGTGAACATGTTTTTTCCTCCTTTTTTGGTTGATTGGGAACCGGTAGAAGAATCAACCTTTCCGGTCTTTCTAAACGTCCTTAACACTTTGTTATCAAATGATCATGTAGAGGCCTTGGCTGAGACACCCCGGCAGATTTTCTGGCAAAATTCTCCAGCAGTATGGCCCACTCCTTGGAGAGCCAGGCAAGGTTCTCCCCCTGCAGTCTGTCCGCTTCCCACGCAACATCGAGGCCGGTGTGGAATGAATCGGTAAGGACCTGGTCACCGACGCCGCCAGCCAGCGACATGGATGCTTCATCCATCGGCTGAGTGTTAAAACGGGCAATCATCTCGTAAGGCAGGGCTAGAACTGTGTCCGCAGCAATCAGCCCGCCATACACACTGCTCTCGATTTTAATGCTCCCTTCAGCGCCGAAAGATGTCCAGACAATCCGTGGCGGCCTCACACCGGCACTAATCGCCAGTTTCCATTCCTGTGAGGTACTGAGGTCACGCATGGCGTGATAAATCATTCGTACCAGGGAAATTGTATGCTCAGCTGATTGCTCACCATCGAAGTGAGGCGGTAACATTGAGGCTATTCTGTTGATATCGATGGCAACAAATAAAGACGGATTGGGCTTGATTCCGCCTTCCAGGCATCGCTCAATACCGGCCAGACAGGCCTTGGCAGCGGCAATGTAGTGCCTGTCCGAATACACATTGGAAATGATCGTTGTCACACCGGCACAGACCAATTCTTCGATCAGGGAGAGGCGGTCGGGTGTCACAGGAAGACAGAGCAGCGTGTTGGGCCGATCGACCAGCCGGTCGATCCGTGTGTATTCTGAGACCAGAAGTCTGTTGTCATTGGTAGACAAAGGAGAAACCGGCATCACCACCCAGCCATCCGCGCCATTTGTCTTTTTGTATAATGGCCTCAGCAGATCCGCGGCATCTTGTACATCGTCGATTATTTCACTGTAAGCCAGGGCCTCCCCGTACAATCCCCGGCTGAGCTTGAGTGCTATCGTGGAATCGTAGACATCAGTTTCAGATAGGGCGTGGTGCACAGCCTGGGGACTGAATGCCACGCCGGTGACGGGCCACTCCTCGATGGCGCGCCGGAGGACTCCATTGCGGATCGATTGACGCGAGAGATGTCCAAGCCATAGACTCCGCCCTGCAGATGTCAGCTTCTCCGAAACCTTCCTGCTCACCTTTTGAAACCCCGTAGTGAAAATTGGATTTGCTATTTCCCAGGTTCATGTTCCCCCCCTGGGATGAACGTGGGAATTGTTGCATAGGCAGTTTTGCAATCGGCGGGCCAATAATAAAAGAGAGATAAGTATCACATAAATTATATAATTCTAAATGGTTATACGGATAGATGTGAGCGAGGAATTGAAGAAATGCAGGTGCCTCCCACCAATAACGGCGGCTGCCCTCAAATATTAGAGGCCGGATCGGATCAGGCCGGCCGTTTGATGCCCAGTTTCTTCAGTTTGTAGCGGAGAGTGCTTGGGTGTAAGTCAAGGATCTCGGCAGCACCACCTGGACCTTCGATCTTCCAATTGGTTAGGCCAAGTATATGGACGATGTGGTGCCGCTCGACTGCAATCAGGTCATTTCTTTTGTCGCTGTCAGATCTGGCCGGCAGTGGTTTCAGGTGTCGCTCATCGACGGTAAGAGTGCGACCTGAACTGACAATCACGCTGCGTTCAATCAAGTGTTCGAGCTCGCGCACATTGCCGGGCCACGAGTAGTTAAGCATCTTGTTGAGCACTTGCTTGGGTATGCGATCGATTTCCTTCCCCATTCTGCGGGAGTATTTTTGGATAAAATGGTGGGCCAGAGGGGCGATGTCATCTCTCCGCTCTCTCAGTGGGGGAATGGTGATCGGATACACGTTCAAACGGTAGAAAAGATCTTCACGAAAACGGCCGCGGTTTACCGCCTCAATGAGATCTCTCCCGGTGGCGGCAATGACGCGGACATCAACACGAACTGTCTGAGAACTGCCCAACCTCTCGAATTCACCCTCCTGCAGAACTCGCAGCAGTTTGACCTGCATATCAAGAGGCAAGTCGCCAATCTCGTCCAAAAATAAGGTGCCATGATTGGCAACTTCGAAACGGCCGGCCTGTTTCACATCCGCCCCGGTAAAGGCGCCTTTTTCACGTCCGAAAAGCTCGCTTTCGAAAAGATTTCCCGGTAGGGCTGCGCAATTGACCGTGACGCACGGCCGTTCGCTGCGATTGCTCAACTGATGGATAGTGTGGGCAAGAACCCCTTTTCCGGTCCCGGTTTCACCGGTAAGCAACACCGTGGCCACAGTCGGCGCCACCTGAGTGGCTGAGCCGAGGACCGATTGAAATGCATCGCTTTGGCCGATGATATGCTCAAACCCCTGTACTCTCTTCAGGTCTTCCCTGAGATAATAGTTTTCCTGTTCCAACTGCTGTTTGAGCTGATCAATTTCTTGTAATTGAGTTCTATTTTGCTCCTCGAGCTGCTTGCGCGCAGTGATATCCATTGACACGCCGAGCAATCGGGACGGGGAACCGTCGTCGTGAAAATAGGGCCTGCCTCTCGAACATATCCACTTCTGGGTCGTGGCCCCGTATTTAATTCGATATTCCAGGTCCAGCCTGGTCCTTTCTTGAAACGAAGTCGATATTGACTGTCGAAATTGGCTCAGATCATCAGGGTGCACCGACTGTTCAACAGCAGCCAACGTAACAATCTCATCGTAACGAAAATCAAACATCCTCCGTGCCTCGTCAGTGGCCCAAAAGGTCATCGATTCACAGTCCAGTTCCCACAGCCCCGCTTCGGCAGATTCGGCAGCCATACTCAATCGTTCCTCACTGGTAATGAGAATCGTTTCAGCACGCTTTCTCATTAGCGCATTGGCAAACATATCTGCCACCAGCTGCAGACGCTCCACCTCTTTCTGCTCCCAGATGTGTTCTCGATACAGCGTTTCGAAGCTGATGATTCCGTCTATCTGCCCACCGCTGACCTGCAGAGGGATTACCACCGTTGATTCAACCCCATAACTCTGGCGCGACTGCCTATCGATCGCTGCTTCTTCAGGCAGGTCCTTGTTTGAGAAAACCATAGTTTCGCCGGCCTGCATTTTTGCGAAGATCCATGGAAATTCCTTGGAAGCATCAATATCACCTGCCTGATCAGGGCCTCCCGGAATAGTATAGAGATGAGTCAGGGTCATCAAATTGTTCTTTCGATCAGACCACTGCCACAATGAAGAGAGGTCGAGTCCCAGATTCTCGCAAACTTTTCGCTGGGTGTCTTCGATGACAGAATCGATTCTATCGACAGGTAAGCTTATGAAAAGAGACGATATTTCCAGGAGAAGTTTTTCGAATTCGACAATCTGTGAGTGAGGCTGCTGTTTGCCCACCAATATTTGAGGCATTGGTAATCCCGAACAATATGATCATTAATGAATGTTAATGATATTAGTCAAGTATAGACACATCAATGTGGTTCGAAGGGTACCACCAACAGGAGCGATTTTAAAGTATAATGTAAGGGCAGACTAGATTTGATACCCCACACTATCCGATCTATAATTTCAGTGCTGCCATTTTCAACAGACCGTTGGGTAGCAGATTAGGACAGGCAACCTTTAATTTTCACATCGGAATAGTTCGAATATTGTTCATGAACAATCTACAACTAAGATCACCCTCTGGTCGATAAACGCTCTATCCTCATATATGCTAATTGACCTGGGCCGATTTGCTGGGGGAAGGTCAACCTAACTCCCACTATTCAGAGACCCTGGGGGTGTTCATGCATCCTCAACTACTATCATTCCATATTTACCACAACCAGTCATTACCTTCTGGATCATCTCGTCTGAAACTGATCTTTCAAAGGCCATTTCTTCATCAACTGGTACTCCAAATTCAAGAAAGAACCCCTCAAATCCTCTTGGTGACCATG
>CBFCWR010000272.1:0-4507 GCA_965601575.1 uncultured Desulfofustis sp.
AGGTCCCTTGCACTGGGGGCAGGCAAGTATGTCCAATAAGTCTTTGTTGATCATGATCACTCCTTATCATACGTTCAGGCAGGAAGAATTAATCTTGAGCCATTGTATACGGGAAAACCGTAAAATTGGGATCAGCGCTACGCATTAAGTCGCGTAAAAAAAACCACCCCAATTCTGGTCGTTGTCCCAGGCATAAAACAATCTCACTCACTACAAAAATTGGCTGAAAGGACAATTTTTCAAGGTACCGATAAGTCATCTGGACCTCGTTTGGGGGAAATGGTAGAATAGCAGAATTAAACGATATTGTCCCCAAAATCATCTACCGGTGACCAATAATGACCCGACCGATTGGCTTCGTTGGTGGCGGCCAGATGGCCGAAGCACTTATAAAAGGTCTGCTCCAGGCTAAAACCCTGAGGCCTGATAAAATATCAGTTGTTGAACCAGTGGATCGACGTCGTGACTACCTCAAGGAAACTCATGACGTTCACACCGTTGCGGGCCTCGAAGATTTAGAGGCTGAAGTCGAGATATTTCTCCTGGCCGTCAAACCACAGGTCATGGGTTCGGTTCTGGCGTCCCTGAAAAAAATACATACCGGACAGTTAGTCGTCAGTGTCGCTGCGGGCGTACCCATTTCTGTCTATCAGCAAGAGCTCGGGGACAACTGCCCTATCATCAGAGTGATGCCCAACCTGGGCGCACTTATACAGGAGGGCGCCTCGGCCCTGTGCAGGAACGCCCTGGTAAACGATGCTGATCTCGACTATGCCACCTCTCTTTTCAATGCCGTGGGCAGTACGGTTGTAGTGGAAGAAAGATTGATGGATGCAGTTACCGGTCTCAGCGGGTCCGGACCGGCCTATGTCTTCAGTTTCATCGAGGCCATGATCGATGCGGGGGTAAAAACCGGACTGAGCCGTGATGTCGCCCGGGAACTGACTGTCCAGACCGTTTTGGGAGCAGCAATGTGCCTCAAAGATTCAAGTTCTCACCCCGCCGTTCTGCGTGACCAGGTTACTTCGCCGGGAGGCACCACCGCCAGCGGCCTCTATCAACTGGAAGCCGGGGCCTTCAAAGCAACCATCATCGAGGCCGTGGAAGCTGCCTGCACCCGCTCGAGAGAACTGGGAAAAAATTGATGGCATCACGGACCCCATTCCTCCGCACCATCGACGACTTCCAGGTTCGGCGAGCCGGTATCATTGTCAAAAAGGATAACGCAGCCGCTGCCGATTATGCGCAGCGCCTGCAGGCCTGGCTCGAGGAACGCTCAATCCAGACAACGCTCAATGAATTGTCTCCGCAGCTCGATCTGGGAATCATTCTCGGCGGGGACGGAACGCTTCTCCACGTTGCCGAAACAGCAGCCCGCTATGAAGTTCCAGTCATCGGGATCAATCTGGGTAATCTTGGTTTCCTCACTGAATTAACGGAAAGAGAGGCCAAAACGGCCCTGCAGGCGATCATCGGTGGTGCGGTGACCATGGAATACAGAACCATGCTCAAAGCACGATTGTTGACAAATGGTGAACCCGACGAATATCGTTATGCCCTCAACGATGTGGTGATCAGCAAAAATGCAGCGGATCGACTGCTCTACCTGTCAACCAGGGCCGATAACGATTATATCACCACCTATAAAGCCGACGGACTGATAGTGTCCACGCCGACCGGTTCGACTGCCTATTCTCTTTCCGCCGGCGGTCCCCTGGTTCACCCTGGACTGGATACTATCCTGGTTACCCCGATTTGCCCGTTCATGCTCAGCAGCAGGCCCATAATACTGCCGGCAGACAAGACGATCAGCTCAACGCTCCAGGCGGACGAATCGGGTGCTGCAGCCGACATTATCGTCGATGGTCAGAGAGGGTGGGAGATGAAACCCGGCGATACGCTCGAAGTCGCTCAAGCGGAGCATCCACTACACCTGATTGTATCCACCGAAAAAGACTATTTCACCATTCTGAGAAACAAATTGAAGTGGGGAAGCGATACCTGAAGGCACCGATTTTCAGAATCTACTTCCTCTTTTTAATGCCGTATTTTTTCATTTTGTACTGCAGCAGGCTCTTGGTGATGCCAAGCTGCTCGGCGGCTCTGGCCTGCACGTGTCCGGTCTTTTCCAGGGCCCGTTTCAGGAGCCGCTCTTCGATGGTATACAGCACATCGTTGAGTTCAACCGAATCAGGAATGTAATCCAGTATGTCTACTTCCCTGCTCCACTCCGAACTCTTGTCGATCGATACCGATTCGGGCTGCACGTCATCGGGCTCGATAATATCTTCATTACATAAAATCGCGGCCCGTTCTATGGTGTTCTCGAGTTCCCGGACGTTTCCTTCCCACGGCAGATTTACCAGCAGACGCAGGGCCTCCGGAGATATCTCAAGCTGCTGCTTGCCCAGATTCGTTCCGCATTTCTTGATGAAATGATCGACCAGCAAGGGTATGTCGTCCATCCTGTCACGCAATGCCGGCAGGGCCAGATGAATCACATTGAGACGATAGAACAGATCCTCGCGAAAACGCCCCTGCTGTACTTCCTCCTTGAGGTCCTTATTGGTCGCACTGAGTATTCTGACATCTACATCGATGGTCTGGGTTCCGCCAACCCGTTCGAAATTCTTCTCCTGCAGCAACCTGAGCAGCTTGGATTGCAGTGACAGCGGAATTTCACCAATTTCATCAAGGAATATGGTTCCCTGATTGGCCAGTTCAAATCTTCCCTTGCGCATGGCCGCCGCGTCGGAAAACGCTTCTTTTTCGTGACCGAACAATTCACTTTCAAGCAGATTTTCCGTCAGAGCCGCACAGTTTACCGTGATGAATGGAAAAGGTTCCCTGGGGCTGTTCACGTGTATCGCCTTGGCCACCAGTTCCTTGCCGGTACCGCTCTCACCAGTAATCAGCACCGACGCAGGGGTCGGCGCCACTTTTTTTATGAGCTCGTAGATCTGAATCATTTGGGGATTCTTACCCACCATGGTATCGAACCCCGAGCGCTGCTTCATTTCCTCACGCAGCCTGATGTTCTCCTTGATCAGACCGTAGTGACTGACTGCACGGGTGATGGTGGCAATCAGTTCATCGTTGGAAAATGGTTTGGCCAGATAGCTGAACGCCCCATCCTGCATTGCTGCAACGGCTTTCTCGACTTCGGCGTAGGCGGTGATGATGATTACCGGCAGATCACTATTGTGGTCTTTTACCTCCTGCATCAGCACCGACCCATCTTTATCGGGCATCTGCATGTCGGTGATCACCAGATCGAGGTCCACCTCTTTGACAATGGCCATTGCGTCATCGGTTCCAGGGGCCGTGTACACTTCGAAATTCTCATCCCTGAGCAGTTCGGAGAGGACGATGAGATAATTGGGCTCATCATCGACAACCAATATGGTGGGCATCGGGAGCATTGCTATATCGCTTTATGTTGAAGGTGAAAGTGGCGGTCCATCTGATCCAGAACTGTCAGTGGTACAGGGTTGTTATTTTTTCCTGCCATTGCCGTATCAGGTCTGATATCGCCATGGTAATCGCTGCCGCCGGTCTCGATCAGACCATGTGTGAGTGCAAGCCGCCTCAAGCTCTTCAGAAAAGAGCCTTTCTGGGTCGGGTAATATGTTTCCACGCCGTCCAGCCCGATGATTTTCAAATGACTAAGCAGGTCTTCCAAAACCGGAATTGATCTGCTTATCTGCGCCGGATGGGCGAGTACGGCACAACCGCCGCTCTCATGGATCAGAGAGATTGCCTCTTCCACATGATAAATAAACCGCCTCGCATAGCCCGGTTTGCCTTTGCGCAAGTAGAGTGCAAAAGCCTGATCGATATCCCTGACGATTTTCTTTTCCACTAAAATCCTGGCAATATGGGGTCTGCCGGTCTGTCCGCTGCCAGACATCTCCTGCAATTCGCCCTCGGTGATATCCAGCCCCAGGCTCTGAAGCCTTGCCACAATCACCGAATTTCTTCTGGACCGCGACTTCTGGAGCGTATCCAATTTGGCGTTTAATTTCTGATCACGCCAATCAAACAGATAGCCGAGCAGGTGGAAATTGAAATCATCGAGAAATACGCTTAGTTCAACCCCCGGAATGATTCGAACACCGAACACGGCGCCCGCATCCACCGCTTCCTGGGTGCCGTCGACGGTATCGTGGTCGGTGATTGAAATAGCTTTCAATCCCGTTGCTTTGGCCATTTTGACCAATTGCTCTGGAGTAAAGGTGCCATCCGAAAAGGTTGAATGAAGGTGAAGATCTATCATAAAACTACTATTGTATCCAGTTGATTATCAGGTTCTGTGGCAACAGATTCTACCGAGGTCAACAACCAGTGAGCTACGCTCGTTTCCATCCGGAAACGAGAAACTTTGGTTAAAGATCGAGGCGTTCGAGAAATTCTACCACAGCCCTGGCTGCATCCGAGGATAAAATTTCGAGGAGAACGTGATGTTGCACAAAATAACCAATTCCATACCAAGATTACACTAATCCCC
>CBFCWR010000273.1:0-4504 GCA_965601575.1 uncultured Desulfofustis sp.
TCTCTGGAGTATCGTTCTCCAGGGCCTCGTTGATCAATATCTGCTTGGCGCGTTTGCGGGCAACCTTGGGAGGATACTTCTCGAGAAGTTTCTCCTTCACATCAGTAGGATCCCAATGCACCAGTTTTTCTGCTTTTCCCATAGTAATTCTCCTTTCCAGGGCTAGGTAATTGACTTGATGCCCTTCTCTGCCGTTCTCACCCGTACTGAGTCGCTGATCGGCAGTACGAAAATTTTCCCGTCTCCGGGCTTACCAGTCTGGTTTACCGTGATAATGGCCTCGACCACATCATTCACCTGGTCGTCGTTGACCACCACGCTCATCATCCGTTTGGGGTAGAGCTTGCCCTTTTCGCCGAGCAGCGAGGCAGCCTCCTCGTACCCCTCCTCGGTTCCCTCGACCAGCTTACGATTGACAAAGCCAAGTCCCCTGCCCTGGGCCTCGTGAGCGAAAAATGCATTGATTCCCGCATCGGTCAGGGCTTCTTTTGTCTTGTTCATCATATTCATGCGCACGACAGCGATGACTTCTTTCATGCGGTAACCTCCTCAGCTGCTGCATCCTCTTTCACGCCGGAGCTGATGGTATAGACATCCTCCACCTCGGTGACGAAAATCTTGCCGTCGCCGAATGCGCCCTTGGTGCCCGACCGGGCGCTGTCCATGATGGTAGTAATGACAAAATCCTTGTCCTCGGCCTGGACGACGCTGAGCAGCATGGTTTTGGGTATCTCGTCATACGTGACTTCACCGATTTTAATACCCCTCTGCTTGCCCCGGCCGGCGACGGAAAATTTGGTTACCGCGGGAAATCCGGCATCCATTAAAGCGGCAAGCACATCGTCCGATTTTTCCGGCCTGATAATGGCCCTTATCATGATCATCATTTTTTTCTCCTTTCTATTTGTGAGCGTAAGGCCGGTATCAGGCTTCCAGCAGACCAAAGTCGAGCAGCAGTTGCTCGAGTTCTTCGATTTCGAGGGGCGACGGGATGACAAACAGCTCGTTGTCGTCGATGGCTTTCGCCAGCCCCCTGTATTCCGTTGCCTGGGGGCAATCGGAATTCCACTCTATGACAGTTTTTCGATTGATCTCAGCCCGCTGCACATCATTGTCCCGGGGAACGAAATAGATCATCTGGGTACCTAGTCGTTTGGCTAGTTCCTCTATCATCTCCTTTTCGTTGTCCACGTTTCTCGAGTTGCAGATCAACCCGCCCAGACGCACTCCTCCGGATTGGGCGTATTTCATGATTCCCTTGCAGATATTATTGGCCGCATACATGGCCATCATTTCACCCGAACAGACTATGTATATCTCCTCAGCTTTGCCGTCTCTGATCGGCATGGCAAAGCCGCCGCAGACCACATCCCCCAGTACATCGTAAAAAGCATAATCGAGTCCTTCTTCCTCCTCGTAGGCGCCGAGTGACTCGAGCATATTGATCGAGGTGATTATACCCCGGCCGGCACAGCCTACCCCCGGTTCCGGCCCGCCTGACTCGACCGACCAGGAGCCGCCGAAACTGGGCTTTCTGATATCGTCGAGTTCAACGTCTTCGCCTTCCTCACGCAAGGTATCGAGGACCGATTTCTGTGCCAGCCCGCCCAGCAGAAGTCTGGTGGAGTCAGCTTTGGGATCACAGCCGACCACCATGACTTTTCTTCCCATCTCCGCGAGGCCGGCCACCGTATTCTGTGTCGTTGTTGATTTGCCGATACCGCCCTTGCCGTAAATTGCTACCTTTCGCATGTCAATCTCCTTGCTTTTGTATTTGACTGTCATTTAACAGTCTTGAATCTGATCTGGTTCACTTCCGAATTGTTTCAGCCATTTGCTGGAGATAAAGGCAAGGCCTGTGCCAAAAGTACATAACATTATTTTATTATTAGTTTTCAATTACTTAAGCGATATTTGCTTATTTACATTTACTATCTCGAAACAACACCACTCTCTTCTGTTTTGTGACTTAGCTACAATTTTGTATCTGGCTGACACATCGACCGAAGGGGTCACAACCACTCTTTTTGTGTTTTACTTTTCTGTGATCGGCAAGGTTCTGCCTTCTACATAAATGTGAGATTTGCCTGGATTTTTCTTTTAACAAAATAAGTTCAAATAATATTTACATACGATTTCAGCAGCTTACGAAACTGGCATATTTATTGGTAGCTGTTGGTGGTTAACCAGTAAAACAACTCCGATCAATTCGTGTACACGCGCTGCAACAATCAAGTCATGCCGCTGCACACCAAAGGCTCGCTATCAATTCAATGTTTTCCAGCACCGAACCACCATTCACTGCCCCCCACACCACTCAGGGCGCCGAACTTCATGCCCTCTACCGCATCACCAAACTAATCGGCGGGGCAGTTCAGCTCGAATCATCGCTGTCGCAAATCCTGGAGATTCTTAACGACACGCTGAAGATGAAAAGAGCCACTCTGCTGCTCTACGACAAAGCCGCGCGCACGCTCACCATAAAGGCATCCTGCGGCCTCTCCAGTGCAGAAGAAATGCGTGGTGTCTACAGTCCCGATGAAGGCATCATCGGGCAGATCTTTCGCACCAGATCACCTTTCGTGGTCCCGGACATCAACAGCGAACCACTTTTCCTGAATCGGACCGGAGCCAGACAGAGCGTCAACAAGAGCACCATTTCTTTTTTAGGTGTACCGGTCATCGTGCACGAGGCCCCCGAAGGCGTACTGACCGTCGACCGGCTTTTCGGTGAGGATATTTCTTTTGAGGAGGACATCCGGTTTCTGACCATACTGGCCACGCTCATCGGCCAGTTCCTGATCCTGCACCGTGAAATAGAAAAAAAAGAAGCGAACCTGATCAGGGAAAACCAGAATCTCAAAGCCAAACTGCACCAGCGGCATGGCGGCCACTTTATCATTGGACACTCCAAGCCGATGCAGGAAGTATTTTCCATCATCAAAAAGATTGGCGATTCCAAAGCCACCGCTTTACTGCTCGGCGAATCAGGAACGGGGAAAGAACTGGTTGCCCGTGCTATTCACGAAAGCGGCAAACGCGACTCCAAACCCTTTATCAAGCTTAATTGTGCCGCCCTTCCCGAGACCCTGCTGGAAAGCGAGCTCTTCGGCCATGAGAAAGGCGCCTTCACCGGCGCCCATGCCGCCCGCCCTGGAAGATTCGAATTGGCCGAAGGAGGTACTATCTTTCTTGATGAAATCGGCGAAATGCCTCTGGCCCTCCAGGCCAAAATGCTCAGGATACTACAGGAAAAACAGTTCGAGAGAATCGGAGGGGTCAAGACGTACACGGCCGACGTGAGAATTATCGCCGCCACCAATGTCAGCCTGGAGAATGAAATAGCCAGGGGAAAATTCAGGGCCGATCTTTTCTACCGTCTTAACGTGGTCCCAATTCTGCTTCCTCCGCTTCGTGAGCGCAAGGACGATATCCCTCTGCTGTTCAATCATTTCCTGCAAAAGAGCAACGCACGCAACGAAAAGGATCTGAAAATCACTTCGGATCTGCTCGATTTTCTCATCGACTATGCCTGGCCGGGTAACGTCAGAGAGATGCAGAACCTGGTCGAACGCATGGTTATCCTTGCCGAGAGCGACCACCTCACCCTGAACGATCTCCCTCCCAATATGGCCCTGGCGGCGCCCCCACTCCATAGCCCTGCCATGGGCAAACCAACAGAGATGGATTTGCCTCGACCCCTGTCTGGTGAATCCCTGGAAGCGATCGAACGACGGGAGATCGAGGCGTCGCTCAAGCGTAATGGCTGGGTGCAGGTAAGAGCAGCCCGCGAATTGGGCCTCACCCAGCGCCAGATAGGCTATCGAATAAAGAAATACGGCCTGAGCAGATACGATTCCTTCAGGGGTTAAAATCAATGACCCCAGTCCAAGGCGCCCTGCCTTAATGTCTATTATTACATTTATGTAATTCTATGTATGTTTATGTTTCAGTTTTGTCGTTTTTTAACACACTTCGGTACACTCTCAGAAAAAACAACAACTCATTATGATATTGTATTTAGGTGCTTTTTAGATATTTTTCAAAAATGGCACAGCTTTTGTAAATAGTCACGCAAGCTTATTTTAATCATTCGTTTTCAAGCACAGCTCGAGACGATCAACCCACAAGGAGGAAAAATCGTGAAATTAAACATGAAGATGAAACCAAGAACCTATTGGGGCGGTGCTGCTTTTCTTGCCGTCCTGGCTGTTGCCTTGCCGGCACTGGCCGAAGAAACAAGTATCGGCGAATCGGTCATTCACCTGGCTTACGCCCTTGATACATTTTATTTTCTGATGTCCGGCGCCCTGGTAATGTGGATGGCAGCCGGCTTTGCCATGCTCGAAGCCGGGCTGGTTCGCGGCAAGAATACCGTTGAGATTCTCACCAAGAACGTGGCGCTATACTCCATCGCCTGTATCATGTACATGGTTGTGGGCTATAACATTATGTATGGTGGCGGTCCCAACGGCGTTATCCCCGGACTCAGCTTCTTCCTCGG
>CBFCWR010000274.1:0-4482 GCA_965601575.1 uncultured Desulfofustis sp.
GTCGGGACAGGGCCATTAACGACCGTCAGTCCTGGTGTATTGGCACCGATTGATTACCTTACCCCTATGACCACTACCCTGAAACTAAATGGCAAAGTCTACTTCAAAAGCTGCACTCCAAGGAGAAAATATGGGAAACACCGCGCTAATAACCGGTGCCTCGGGAGGAATCGGAGAAGCACTGGCAAAATATCACGCCGCCAGGGGGGGAGACCTGGTCCTGGTGGCCAGGAGCGAAGATAAACTCGAAACGTTGAAAACGGAGTTGGAACTCAGCCACGGAATCAGTGTCATGGTGATTGCTGCCGATCTCGCCCTGCCTGAATCGTCCAACCAGATATTCGCGGTAACCGAGCAAGCCGGGGTGCAGATCGATATCCTGATCAACAATGCAGGATTCGGCGGGCATGGTAAATTCCACCAAAGGGAACTTGCCAGGGATCAGGCCATGATGCAGGTCAACATGGTCTCCCTGGTCTCCCTGACCCATCTCTATCTGCAGGGGATGGTAGAGAGAAGATCAGGCAGACTTCTGCATGTCGCGTCCACCGCCGCGTTTCTGCCTGGTCCGCTGCAGGCCGTCTATTACGCCACCAAATCGTTTGTGCTTTCTTTTTCCCAGGCCATCGCCAAGGAGTTGGACGGTACCGGCGTCACCTCGACTGCACTGTGCCCGGGTGCGGTAGCCACCGGCTTTGTCGCTGCCGGTGATCTGGATGGCGTCAAAGTATTCGACAAAGCGGCTTCGGCTGAATCTGTGGCTGAATGCGGTTACGAGGCGATGCTCAGGGGCGAGTTGGTGAAGATCAACGAAAAAGGACTGCACTTTCTGCTGAATTGGGTGGTACCCTTTTTGCCAAGAAAGGTTGTGTTACAGATTTCGCAGAAGACAATGGAAAAAATCTGATACGCCGAAAAGGGTTTTTTCGTCTGAAATTCATGTTACCCAGGAGGATAATGAAATATGTCCCAGCCAGTCTATGCCCTGAATCTCTTTGATGTATCAAACAAGGACGAATATTTGAGCTACTCACGTCGATCCGTCAAGGAAGTGGCAGCCCACGGAGGGCGCGTCGTGGCCTTGGGCAAGTTCCGGGAGGCGGTAAAAGGCGATGTCGAACCGCGAACGGTGTTGATCCTGGTGGAGTGGGAATCGAAAGCGGCGTTTGAGAGTTACTGCAACGACCCGGCGCTTGGGGATCTGCACGAGCACCGGGTGAACGGCACCGATAAGTATGTCTGGCAGCTGTTTGACAAGCTTGAGGATCTCCGGCCTGTTTTAAAGTGAGAAACCGGTGCAGGAAGACTCTTCACCGGTTTCTCACGTCAGGCTAGATATTCTCGAGCACCATGGCCATTCCCTGGCCGCCGCCGATACACAGCGAGGCGAGGCCGAGTGCCTGGTTCTCACGCTTCATCTGTTTCAGCAGCGTGACAAGGATTCGGGCCCCGGTGCAGCCGATCGGGTGCCCCAGTGAAATACCGCTGCCCAGTTTATTGGTTTTATCCAGATCGCAGCCCAACTCCCGCATGCAGGCCAGGGCCTGAACCGCAAACGCCTCATTGAGTTCGATGGAGTCGAAATCGGTTATCAGATGGTTGTGGCCCGCAAGAATTTTCCGCACCGCGGGGATCGGGCCCAGTCCCATGTAGGCCGGATCCAGTCCGGCGGATGAATAGGCCTTTATTTTCGCCAGCGGCTGGACACCCAGGTCCCTGGCCTTGTCCTCGGCCATGAGCAATAGTGCGGCGGCAGCGTCGTTGATGCCGGAGGCATTGCCGGCGGTAACCGATCCATCCTTCTTGAAAGCGGTGCGGAGCTTGCCCATTTTCTCGAGACTGGTTTCCATGGGCCGCTCATCGACTGTATAGGAAAGCGGCTCACCTTTTCTCTGGGGAACGAGGATCTCGACGATTTCATCATCAAACAGTCCATCCTTGATTGCCGCCAGCGCCCGATTGTGGCTCTGTACGCCGAGTTCGTCCTGCTCGGTTCGGCTGATCCCATATCTGGCGGCAATATTCTCGGCCGTCATGCCCATGTGATACCCATAAAAATATTCGTGGAGGCCGTCATAAATGAGCAGATCGACCAGCTCGCCGTTGCCCATCCGCTGCCCCCAGCGGGCGCCCGGCAACGCATAGGGAACGCGGCTCATGGACTCCATGCCTCCGGCCAGAACCACATCCGCGTCACCGCAGCGTATGGCCTGGGTGCCCAACACCACTGCCTCCATACCCGAGGCGCAGAGCTTGTTGACCGTGGTGGCGCTGGTTTCTTTGGAAACGCCGGCACGAATCATCGCCTGGCGGCAGGTGTTCTGTCCCTGGCCCGTGGGCAATACGTTCCCCATATAGACCATGTCGACATTGACCGGCTGCAGGCTCTCGTCATAATCATAAAACTGAGCCTCGAGTTCGATCCTGCCTTCATCGCGGATCGCATCTGGAGCAAATTTGCTACACTCCTCGCTTGTCTGCGGCCGCAGCCCCGATTCTTTCAAGGCGGCCTTCATGACCGCCGCTCCCAGTTCAACCACCGGAACATCTTTGAGCGCCCCTCCGAAGGAGCCAATCGCGGTACGTTTTCCTTCTACTATGACAACGTCTCTCATTGGTTGTGTACCTCGCACTGTTATTGATGATTAGCCTTTGGAACCAAGCCGCAGCCCGCCATGCACAAAGACGGTTTCCCCGGCCATTGCCTCGTTTCTGTATAACTCGGCCACTATTGAAACAATTTCTTCAGGTTCTATCAACCGTCCGATCGGTACCTGCTCGACGATTTTGGAAATGATCCGTTCATCCATGTTCTTTACCATCGGCGTGGCCACGTATCCCGGGGCTACCGCCATACAGCGGATCTTACCGGCGATATTGCGACGGAAGAATTCGGCCGTGAGCACCTTTGGAAAAACCGACATGGCGGCTTTGGATGATGAGTAGTTGAGTTGACCCGCCGTTCCCTGTGAACCGGTTGAAGAGACAACGCAGACAAGCCCCCGGCAGTCGTTGTTGATCATCTGCTCGACACATTCTCGGATAGTCAGGAAAACGCCGGTGAGGTTGATATCGATCACTTTCTGAAATTGATCAAGGGACATCTTGCCGCTCACCTTGCCGGTTTCCCTGTCTGTTTTCACGACTAGACCGTCGGCCGTAATCCCTGCAAACGGAGCAACCAGGTTGATGGCACCGAAACGCTCCATGGCAAATGAAGCCAGCCGGGCATTGTCTTCTTCGCTGGTCACCTCGCAGACAATCGAGGCGACATTCGTGCTGATTTTCTTAAGCTCCTGCTCTGTGGCCCTGAGCGCCTCTTCCGCAACATCCGCATTTACGACTTTGCCACCCTTGCTCAGCCAGTATTCAGCCAGAACCTTGCCTATTCCCCCGCTGCCTCCGGTGATGACGGCTACGGAATCACGTATCGAAAGCATTTCAACCTCCATTTCCATTCGTAGGGAGCGACTTCGCATCACCGCGACGGACTGATGACGAATTAATCCGTATAACGCATGGTCCCATGCTGCAATCAGCGCGCCAGCTCTATTCCGGGCAACCAATTATTTATGCCGCAGACCATGGTGAATGTGCGGGTGAAATCATAATTGGGCACATTTATTGCTCTTCTTATCCAGGATATAGACATCATTATTCTCACTCAAATAGACCTTTTCAACGGTAGACACTTCATGACTGGACAACCGACCCCCAACAGCGGCGCTGCGAACCGTCAGAATAAAATCGTTTCAGCGGCAGAAGCAGTCTCTGTAATAAAAAACGGCAGTATGATCGCCACCGGCGGTTTCGTGGGCACCGGCTTTGCCGAGCATCTCGCCGTCGCCCTGGAGAAAAGATTTCTGGAGACAGGCGAACCTTCAAATCTGGGTTTCGTCTATGCTGCCGGACAAGGCGACGGCAAATCCCGGGGACTCAACCATTTCATCCACCCCGGCATGGTTGGTAAAGTTGTCGGTGGTCACTGGGGTCTGGTGCCTGGTCTGCAGAAACAGGCGATGGAGAACAAAATCAGCGCCTACAATCTGCCCCAGGGAATCATCTCCACCATGTTCCGGGATATTGCGGCCAAGAAACCACGCACCATCAGTTCGGTGGGCCTTGGCACCTACGTCGACCCCCGCAATGGCGGGGGTAAAATCAACGAAGTCACCACCGAAGAGCTGGTCGAGCTGATGATAATCGACGGGGAGGAATACCTGGCCTACAAGACCTTTCCCATCGATATCGCCATGATCCGAGGCACGACGGCCGATCCCAACGGCAATATCACCATGGAGAAAGAAGCGCTGACCCTCGAGGTGCTGGCCATTGCCATGGCGGTAAGGAATTCAGGCGGAAAAGTGCTGGTCCAGGTCGAACGAATCGCCGACTGCGGCAGCCTGCCCGCCCGGGACGTGAAGATACCGGGAATTTTCGTCGATTACGTGGTGGTCGCCGATCCGGAAAACCACTGGCAGA
>CBFCWR010000275.1:0-4420 GCA_965601575.1 uncultured Desulfofustis sp.
GGATACCGAACCGCCCGCCTTTTCAATCAATTCCCTGGCCTGGGCACTGATCTTCTCGACCTTGAGATTCACCGGCTTGGTTATCTCTCCGTTGGCCAGCACCTTGACCTGACGACCAGCTTTGACAATACCGGCTTCAATCAGGGTCTGGGTGGTTATTTCCTGACCAGATTCAAACCTATCGAGCTGGGCCAGACTGACGATGTCAAATTCCTTGCGGAACTTGTTATTGAATCCGCGCTTGGGCAGACGCCTCTGCAGGGGCATCTGACCACCCTCGAAACCGGGCTTTGACTTATAGCCTGAACGGGACTTGGCTCCCTTGTGGCCGCGGCCCGATGTTTTTCCGAGTCCGCTTCCCGACCCACGGCCAACCCGTTTGCGATCTTTTTTTGATCCCTTCTGAGGGGAAAGATTGGAAAGTGATATCATTATGCCTCCTCCACACGAACGAGGTGCGAGACTTTCGCCAGCATTCCCCTGATTTCAGGAGTGTCCTTGCGTGTTACGGTCTTCTGCATTTTGGTCAGCCCAAGTCCGGTCAAAGTTGCCCGGATCTTCCTGGTGCTGCCGATTCCGCTTTTAACCAGGGTAAAGGTAATTGTATCAGCCATCTGACTACACCTTGTATCGAATTATTCTCTTGCTATCTATAACACTGTCAATGGACGGAGCCGTGACCTTTTCAGGCCCTGATCTCTTCCACGGTTTTACCGCGCAATTCGGCTATTTTATGGGGGCTTCTCAGTCTTCTCAAACCGTCCAGAGTGGCTTTCACCATATTATGCGGGTTGTGGGACCCCAGACACTTGGTCAGAATATTGTGCACTCCTGCCGCCTCCAATACGGCCCGAACCGGACCACCGGCGATTACACCGGTACCGGCCGACGCAGGTTTGAGCAGAACTTTGCCGGCTCCGTATTTGCCGATGATCTCGTGCGGGATCGAAAACTCGCTCAGCGAAACCGAACCCATGTCTTTTCTGGCCCGTTCAATGCCCTTACGGATAGCCTCCGGCACCTGGTTGGCCTTACCCAGACCATAACCAACTTTGCCGTTGCCGTCGCCGACCACCACAATGGCGCTGAAACTAAACCGCCGACCACCTTTTACAACCTTGGCAACCCGGTTGATATAAACAATTTTTTCAATGAGTTCGTCGGCTGCTTCGCCTTTCGAACGTGTAAATTCAGACAAGGGACACCCCCATTAATACGAGTTAAAAATCCAATCCGCCTTCACGGGCTCCCTCCGAGAGAGCCTTAACGCGTCCGTGATAGAGGCAGCCGCCCCGATCAAACACTACACTGGAAATACCAGCGGCTTTTGCTTTTTCAGCGATCAGTATGCCAACTTTCTTGGCCGCAGCAGTCTTACCCTGGTCCTCTCCACTCTCGAATCCTTTGTCGAGCGTGGACATCGAAGCCAGTGTCGTGCCTGCCGAATCGTCAATTAATTGCGCATAAATATGCTTACTGCTCTTGAATACGCGCAAACGCGGCCGCTCGCCCGTACCAACAACTTTCTTGCGAATCCGTTTAACCCTCTTTTGTCGGGCCACGGCGCTGGGATTTGTTTTTGCCATCTTCTTATCTCAACCAGTTAGTAGTCTCTGTAATTATGCTGCTGTTGCTGCCGCACCGGTTTTTCCGGCCTTGCGCTGGACATACTCATCTTCGTAACGAATCCCCTTGCCTTTATAGGGCTCGGGTTTGCGAATGGCACGTATCTGGGCAGCGGCCATGCCGAGTGCTTCCTTATCAATCGATTCCAGGATAATGGTGGTGTTGTTCTCGACGCTGCCTGACACGGCTTCAGGGAGCTTGAAATCGACCGGGTTCGAGTACCCCACACTGAGGCTCAGATTCTTGCCCGAAGCGCTGGCACGATAGCCCACACCTTCGATTACCAGAACCTTTTTAAAACCCTCGCTGACCCCTACCACCATATTGTTAATCAATGATCTGGTCAGCCCCCTGAAGGCATTTATTTTCTTATCGTTTTCGCCACCGGTCACCAGGATCTGGTTATCTTCTACCTTGATCCCGATCTCCGGATGTACAGAGCGATTCAGGCTGCCTTTCTTGCCGGTCACGGAAATATCCTGACCTTTAATCTCAACCTTGACGCCCGCCGGGATCTCAATGGGCATTTTTCCAATTCGGGACATATCTTCCTCCGTAAATCGCTTCGCTACCAGACCTGGCACAGAATCTCGCCGCCGGTGTTCGATCTCCGAGCGGCACGGTCCGTGACCAGTCCTTTGGAAGTTGAAATAATTGCCACACCGAGACCGTTCAGTACCGTCGGTATGGAACCGGCCCGGGCATACTGCCTCAGTCCCGGTTTGCTGACCCGCTTGATTCCGGTGATAACCGATTCGCCGTCGGGGCCATATTTCAGGTCGATGATCAGCGTCCCTTGGGGGCCGTCATCGGTAACTTTCCAGCCCACGATGTAGCCTTCCTCCTGGAGGACTCTTGCCACGTTCACCTTGATTTTCGATTTCGGCATCGCCACCGAATCGTATTTTACCATCGTTGCATTTCGTATCCTGGTCAGCATGTCTGCCAGGGGATCGCTCATCGACATAGCGAACACTCCTTATGTAATTCTCGTCATTGACTTGGTCCGAACGCTACCAACTTGATTTGGTTACGCCGGTGATCTCGCCTTTTGAAGCCAGAGTCCTGAAACAGATCCGGCAGACGCCGAATTTTCTGATATAGGCCCGTGAACGACCGCAAAGCGGACAACGGTTATATTTGCGAACCTTGAATTTGGGTTCGCGCTGCGCTCGAGCTATAATTGATTTCTTAGCCAAACCAACCTCCAATTGAGTCTTGTGTAGGCGTTTCTTCTTGTTATTTCCTGAACGGCATTCCCATCAGCCGGAGCAGCGACAGTCCTTCGGCGTTGCTGCCTGCCGAGGTGACGATGGAAATGTTCAACCCCTTGATCTTGTCAATCTTGTCGTAATCGATCTCGGGAAATATGATCTGTTCTTTAACCCCCAGGGAATAGTTGCCTCGTCCGTCGAATGCCTTGGGCGACACCCCGCGGAAGTCTCGAACCCTGGGCAGGGCTACGTTCACCAGTTTGCTGAAGAAATCATACATCTTCTCGCCCCTGAGCGTCACCCGGCAGCCGATCGGCATGCCTTCCCTGAGCTTGAACCCGGCTATCGATTTCTTGGCATTGGTGACCACGGCCTTCTGACCGGCAATCAAGGTCAGTTCCTGGGCCGCCCCTTCGACTATTTTCGGGTTCTGCACAGCCTCGCCAAGCCCCATATTGAGCACGATTTTCTCGAGCTTGGGAACCTGCATGATATTTGTGTAGCCAAACTCTTCTTTGAGTGCCGGTACACAATCGTTGTAGTAAAATTCTTTAAGCGCACCCATCTGTAAACCTCACGTCACACGTCGCTGTAATCTGTTATTTGCTTTCAATAGACTCGCCGCATTTCTTGCAGTAGCGAACCTTGGTTCCGTCTTCAAGCACCTTTCTGCCAATTCTGCCGGTCTGCGTGCACTCGGGGCAGATGAGCTGAAGGTTGGAGACGTGAATCGGCGCTTCGCGCTCGACGATCTGACCCTGCTGGCTCGCATCACGCGGCTTGGTATGCCGCTTGATCATGTTGATCCGTTCCACCGTTGCCTTGCTGTCGGCGGGAAACACTTTCAGAATCTTTCCCACTCTTCCTTTATCCTTGCCGGCGATTATCTCGACCTGATCGTCCGCCTTGAGGTAATTTCTGCCTTTTGCCATGATTCTACCTATAATTGACTCTAATCTCTTGTTCTCGGCTCTACAGCACCTCGGGAGCCAGGGAAATGATCTTCATGAACCCCTGGTTCCTGAGTTCCCGGGCGACCGGTCCAAAAATACGGGTACCGATCGGCTCACCCGCAGGTGATAGAATTACCGCGGCATTCTCATCGAACTTCACCCAGGTGTCATCCATCCGCTTCATCTCTTTCTTGGTCCGCACGATGACGGCCGTCATGATATCCCCTTTCTTGACCTTGGCATGGGGAATCGCTTCCTTCACCGTGACCACGACCACATCGCCGATACCGGCGTATCTTTTTCTCGTGCCGCCGAGCACCCTGATGCAGAGCACCTTGCGAGCGCCGGAATTGTCGGCCACATTCAGCATTGTTTCTGTCTGTATCATTTTCTCACCTGACTCTCTAACCGCCCTATAAGGCTGTCAATCGATTGGACGGCAATGTGCTATACTGCCTGCTCAAGCACGGATTTGACGCGCCACCGTTTTTTCTTGCTCAGAGGCCGACACTCCTCGATAAGCACCACATCACCGATGTTGCAGCTGTTATCTGGATCATCGGCAAGATACTTGACGCTGGTCGTGACATATTTGCCATAGAGCTTATGGCGAAATTTTCTCTCGAC
>CBFCWR010000276.1:0-4407 GCA_965601575.1 uncultured Desulfofustis sp.
CCGTCCTGGCCGCCACGTAGAAGTCATCAACCGAATTTACCAGGCCCAGATCGACGGCACGATGCAGTGTCAGAAAGGAGGTAGGGCTGACCGGAATCCCGGCCTGCTTGAGCTTGTAGAAGAAGGAGACGAACATCAGATTTAATTGGTAGATTCAGGGGGATTTATTATTGGGGTCAGATTTAAATCTGTCCCCACAATTCTCATCACCCAATTTTCTAGTTCCTGAAACGGCCGCGCTGGTGCATGAATTCCAGCGATTTTCGGTAATCACCGCTCTTCTTGAACAACACGCCGAGATAAGGAATCTCTCTGCTCAGCAGCTCCCCGCCGCGAAAATCAGGGTCTGCCTGCAGAGCTCTGAGCCAGTTGATCAGCTCCCTGGTGGCCGGCTTCTTCTCGATCGCCTCGATGGAGCGCATTTCATAGAACAGGTCAATCGCACTTTTGGCCAGGGTCCCCGAAATATCAGGAAAATGGGCATCGACGATCCTGCGCATCATCGACGGCTCGGGAAAGGCGATGTGGTGGAAATTACAGCGCCCCAGAAACGGGTCGGAAAGGTCCTTTTTGGCATTCGAAGTGATGATGATCACCGGCCGCGTCTTCGCCGAGATCACCTCATCCGTCTCGATGATGTCGAACTGCATCTGATCGAGCACGTCGAGCATGTCGTCCTGAAAATCACTGTCGGCTTTGTCAATCTCATCGATCAGAAGCACGCAGCGCTGCTCGGCGGTAAACGCCTGGCCGATCTTGCCCATCTTGATATAATCGCCGATATTGGCCACATTCCGGGCTGAATCGCCGAATCGACTGTCGTTGAGTCTGGTCAGCGTGTCGTACTGGTAGAGTGCCTCAACCAGCTTCATGCTCGACTTGACGTTGAGAACGATGAGGTTCATGCCCAAAGTCTCGCTCACCGCATGGGCCAGCATGGTCTTGCCGGTGCCCGGCTCGCCTTTGAGCAGCAGCGGCATTTCAAGCGTCATGGAGATGTTGACGATTTTGGCCAGCTCCTCATCGAGCACGTAGTTTGAGGATCCCTTGAAACTCTGATTATTCATCTTTTTGTCCCATATGCGTTGTTGGCGTTGCCCGCGCTTTCTTTTTCAATATCCATAATCCCGCTGCGTACCATAGCAAGGTGCAGAACTGCAGTACCAGCATCAGGCCGAATCCATAATAGAATCCTTTTTGATTATAACTGCCGTCGGCAGCTACCGGCCACATCTCGATGATAATGCCGATCATCCACTGGGCGGCAAAGGTGGCCACAAACACCAGCATGTTGACGCTGGTGGTGACCCGGCCCGAGAGCCGCACCTCGAATAACTGCGACAGCCCCGCATAGGCAATGATCCCGGAAGTCCCGATAAATCCGAAGATCATCCAGTTCACCAGATACCAGCTCGGCGGCGTGACCAGCACCATGAGCTGTACCACCATGAAGAGCCCCATGCAGACCGCCGAGGTAAGCGCCGGTGAGATGCCCCACTTCGCAAGCCGGGCCGCAAGGTAGCCCAGTCCGATAAACCCGCATATCATGGCCACCGCGATCCAGAACAGCACCGAGGCGGCGACACCGCGCTCCAGCCCAACCACGTCGCGCAGCCAGGGCCCGGCCCAGAGCCCCTGAATGGATAAAAACGCAGCCTGTGAAAGGGTCACCACCGGGGCGATGTGCCAGAACTTGAGACTGGTGAACACTTCCTTGATGCCATCAATTTGCGCGGCCAGCGATTCACTGGACGGGGTGGCTTTCTTTTCGGGTACCACCGTGAGTACCAGCAAACCTATGAAAACAGATAGACCGGTCAGCATTAAGAAAACAGCACGCCAGTCCGTGACCGAGACCAGCCATTCCACCGGAGAGGTGGCCGCCAGGGCGCCAAGCCCCCCTGCTGCCATCTGAAAACCGTTGATCAGCGGCCACCTTGAGCGATCGAACCAGACGGTATAGGCCTTGAATGAGGCCATCAGGCAGGCCGAGACGCCAAAGCCGATGAATGCCCTGCCGATCACCAGCCCGGCCAGGCTGTCCGCCTGGCTGAAGAGAAAGGCGCCGATGGCCGCGAACATGAGCAGCACCGCCTCGGTTTTTCTCGGTCCATAGCGGTCGAGAAGCACGCCGAGCGGCAATTGGAAGGAAGCGAAGGTGATGAAATAGACCGAAGTCAGCAAGCCCAGCGCCGAGGGACCGACGCCGATGTCGGCGGCCAGGTCGGGAGCCAGGACCGCGTTTACCACCCTGAACAGGTAGCTCAGGAAATAGCCTGCCGCAAAAGGCAAAAAGACCCGCAGTAAGGTTGACAGGCCCATTATCGATGCTCCTCCATTGCCTTGAGGAGCATGGGCAGGGTGCGTTCCGCGTCGCCCTCGAAGAAATAGTCGGTAATCAGGCTGGCGCCGCTGAAGTGATCGCGCCCCAATTCCTGCTCGAGATTGAACTCGAAGACCTTGCCGCCCCACTGCTTGACCGCCAGCGGCAGGCCCGCGGCCGGGTAAACCTGCGCCGAGGTGCCGATGACCAGCAAGATCTCGCAGCCCTCCACCAACAGCTCGATTTCTTCGAGTTGGCGAACCGCCTCGCCGAACAGCACCACGTTTGGTTTCAGGGGGGCTGAACAGCTTGGGCAGCGCGGCATCGACCGATCCAGGGAGTGGTGTTCGCGCACCTCCTCGAGATGTCCGCACTGCAGACACTGCAGGTGTTGATGGTCGCCGTGGATCTCGAGCACCAGGCTGTTGCCCGCCTGCTGGTGGAGATTGTCCACGTTCTGGGTGACAATGCCCGCCAGCTGTCCGCGGCGCTCGAGCTCTGCCAGCGCCTGGTGAGCAGGATTGCAGACTTTGTCTTTCAGGGTAGTGCCCAGCGCCCGGTAGAGCTCCCAGGCCTTTTCAGGATCCCGGTAAAAGACCTCGATGGTGGCATACTCATCCGGAGCAAACACCGTCCACAGCCCGCCGGGACTGCGAAAATCGGGAATACCGCTGCCCACCGAAATCCCCGCCCCGGTCAGCGCCACTGTCTTCTTGGATCCATTCAGCAACGCGGCGCCGTCGGCCAATCGTGCATCGTTTTCCGAGTTGATTACGATCATCTCTATTAGTCGGGTTGAGCTATTCTGCGTTTAAAGAAATCGAAGTTTCTCCCCAGGGCGCCTATCATCTGCTCGCGCAGCGGTTCGAAAATTTCTTCATTGAGTTTCAGACCATTGTCGTCCATGAAAACCTTTTTGATCTCCAGCGGCACGCACAACACATCGGGGTGATGATGACGGATAAATTCTGCCTGATATCCTTTCCCCTTAAACACCTCGTCCACCGCGGTGCGATTTTCACAGCCCGGTACTTCAACAGCCGCCAGTTCGTTTTTCAGGTGCTCGATCACTTCACCGAACCGTGGCACATCGATAAAATGGGTGCCGATGTTAAAGAGCGGCGGTCGACCTTCGAGCCTGCGGTAATTGTAAGAGTGCAGATCATAGAGCACGGCGCTGCCGAACTCTTCGGTCAAGGCCGTCAGAAGAGCGTCCAAGACCCGGTAATAAGCGGCGTGACGTTCGCGCAGCGCTACCTTCTCGAAAGATTCCAGCCCCGTCTTCCAGACCCGGTGCCCCCAGGCCTTCTCATAGATGCACTGCTCCGGGTGCCGATTCAAATCGCCGCAGTATCGCGAATCGAGCACCTTGATCGAGACATCGAACGCTTCTGCGATCTCGCCGGTGTAAGGGTCCTCTTCAAACTGTCGCTGGGCGTCGGTGACCTTGATTTTTTCGGCGAAATCATCAGCTATCCGGTGGCCGTCATGGATGGCGGTGACCACGATGGGCAGATAATCTCTGACATGGAGCTCGAAACCGGAGTTTTCGAACACGGCTGAAAATGGCTGCCTGCTTTTGAGCCGCTCGATTATCTGCTGTTCCGTATAGATTTCCATCATCTCCCACCGCTGAAAAAGATCGCAAATTCTTCTTGTAGCGCATTTTCACTGCAGGCTCAACTGGTGCCTAAAAAAAACGAATATTTTTTACCCTGTATTTCAAAATATTTAAGCTCACACCATTAATCGATATCCTTATTTTTAGCTCGGTCGCTTGTATACGCTTCTTCCTTTTTGATAGAATCTAAGGGTAGCTCTCGTACCAATTTCCGAGGGAATATCCCTCGCCAGATAGCGAGAACCGAGCAATAACATCGGCACCTGTAAGTCGTCGGCCTTTACCACCTGAAACGAATGAACAAGTCGTACTCAACAGTTCTGCACAAGGAAGATGAGTTCCTCCATCTCACGCAACTGTTGTGCCGAGCACTCGACGAGGTGGAATCACCCGCGCAGCTCTGCCTCGCCCTGCACCGCACCCTTTTTATGGAGCTGCAGGACACCCACAACGAGTTCTACCT
>CBFCWR010000277.1:0-4401 GCA_965601575.1 uncultured Desulfofustis sp.
TCGTGGCCAACTGCCGCGGCATTGAGGAACTGCCAGTGAAAGCGGGCTCCCCGACCAAGGCGGTGCCGGGCTACAATGTGATGGTACTCGACGACGAGGGCAATGAAGTGGGCCCCAATACTGAAGGCAATATCGTTGTCAAGCTGCCTCTGCCTCCAGGCACGCTGCCCACCCTGTGGAAAAACGACAAGCGATTTGTCGAATCCTACATGACCACCTTTCCCGGGTACTACGAAACCAGTGACGGCGGTTACATCGACGAGGACGGCTATGTCTACGTCATGGGCCGTATGGACGATGTCATCAACATCGCCGGTCACCGTTTGTCCACCGGTGCCATGGAAGAGGTCATCGCCACCCATCCCGACATTGCCGAATGCGCGGTCATCGGTACCGACGATCAACTCAAAGGGCAATTACCGGTTGGGCTCTTCGTCCTTAAATCGGGGGTTGACAGGGACGTCGAAGAAATTCAGACCGAACTGGTCAAGATGGTGAGGGAAAAAATCGGCGCCATTGCCTGTTTCCGCGAGTCAAACTGCGTTGCCAGGCTGCCCAAAACAAGATCGGGCAAGATTCTGCGCGGCACCATGCGCTCGATTGCGGCCGGCAAGGAGTACCGGATGCCTTCCACCATCGATGACCCGACAATCCTCGATGAAATTACCGATACATTAAACCAGATGGGATACCCGCCCAAATAGACGAACTCCCCCCCGGAAAGACTGGCCTGCTATATGTCGGGCCCGTCTTTCCGGCCACCGATGATCCTGCACGACAACCACTGACAAGGATGGCATTGCCTTCTCAACACCAAGGAGGGTGTGAGTGTTATGAAAATCCATGAATACCAGGCCAAGGAGCTCTTCAGAGCTTACGATATCCCGGTTCCCGCCGGGGTGCTCTGCGAAACCCCTGAGGCCATCGACCAGGCGGTGGAACAGCTTGGCCTGCCACTGGCGGTCAAGGCCCAGGTCCATGCCGGCGGCCGCGGCAAAGGCGGCGGCGTACGAGTGGCGAAAACGCCGGAGGAGGCGAGAGAGGCAGCCCGGTCAATCATCGGTATGCAACTGATTACCTTGCAGACCGGTGCCCAGGGCACCACGGTACACAAAGTGCTGGCCGAGGAAGGTGTATCGATTAAAAACGAACTCTACCTCTCCTTTATCGTCAACCGTGATGATGCCACCGTCACCATCATGGCCAGTCAGGACGGCGGCATGGATATCGAGGAAGTTGCGGCCGCCACACCCGAACGCATCATCAAGGTCGGCATCAATCCGCTGCTTGGCATCCAGGGTTACCATGTACGCCAGGTATGCGTGGGGCTGGAACTCGAGCCGGCAGTCGCCAAAAAATGCGGCGCCATGCTGCGCAACCTTTACCGGCTCTTTACCAGCAGTGATTGCTCTCTGCTGGAAATAAACCCGCTGATCATCACCGAGGACGACAACCTTATCGCCCTCGATGCGAAAATGGATATCGATTCCAACGCGCTCTATCGACAAAAAGAAATCTCCGCCCTGCGTGATCCACTCGAAGAAGACCCTAACGAACTCGAGGCCGCAAAATTCGATCTCAACTACATCAAGCTCGATGGCACCATCGGCAATATGGTGAATGGCGCCGGACTGGCCATGGCCACCATGGACATTATCAAGCAGGCTGGAGCTGAACCAGCCAATTTCCTTGATGTGGGCGGGGGCGCCACCGCCGAGAAAGTCGAAAACGGCTTTCGCATCATTCTCAGCGACCCCAATGTCAAAGGTATTCTCATCAATATTTTCGGTGGTATCCTACGCTGCGACGTGCTGGCCCAGGGTGTTGTCCAGGCGGCCCAGTCCCTCGGACTCGAGGTGCCCGTGGTCGTGCGCATGGAAGGCACGAACGTCGAGGAAGGCCGCCGCATTCTCGCCGAGTCGGGCCTGGATCTGATCAATGCCGTAACCCTCTCGGATGCTGCTGAAAAGGTGGCTGCAATCGCCACCAGCTAGAGGTACCGATGAACCGCCGCCTTCTGCTGCCGCTTATTATGATCGTGGTTCTTACCGCCTCGGCCCAGATCGTTGGGGCTGAGCCCCAGAGCAATGACTCCGACGATCAGTCCAAATGGATCATCAGCAGCGGTATCACTCCGCCTCTGCCTGCCGGCAGCTTGCTAGGCCTCGCACTCGCGCTCGAGCGCGGCGGCACGAGCCTTTGGCTTGATCTGGTTCTGACGGCAGACGACCAGGTGGTGCTGCTTTCTGATACCAGAATTGATAATGTGACTGACGTCAAAACCGTATTTCCTGAAAGATCGCGACCCGACGGCAGCTACTACAGTTTTGATTTTACCCTGGATGAGCTGCACCAGCTTTCCCTGACGCCAACTGCCGTCCCGGGGCCCATGCCTCTGGCGTTGTCAAGACCGCATCTGCCCATAACGGCGCTTGATGACTTCCTGAGCGTGGTGGAGTTGGTGAGCGCTGATTTGGCTACTCCCCCTACTCTGATTTTTGTTCTCAAGCATGGCTGGCGGCACCAGCAGGAAGATAAGGACCTGGGTGCGGTGGTGCTCGAGACGCTCAGCCGCTACCAGGCTGCCGCCGGTACCGCTGCGCTGATGATCGGCTCATACGATCCGGAGGAACTGCAGCAACTTGCACAGAGTACAGACCCTGGCGCTACTGACGCTATCGGTTTCATGCAGCTCATCGGCGCCGATGATGGGCGGGAAGTGCAACGACTCGAGTTTGGCACCTACCAGCCCTACAACTATGATTTGCTGTTCACCAGATTCGGCCTCAAGGCGGTTTCGGGCTATGCCGACAGCATTGGACTTGATCCGCCAGCCATCTTCGATGATGCGGGGCAACTCGTTCATCCACGCTTTCTTGATGATGCCCATACGCTGGGATTGAAGGTTGTCTGCTGCCGGGCCGATTCATTATCTGAGCAGCCCACCGATCTTGGACCAGGCCTAGAAGCGCTCTTCGAGCACCTGCTATTCACCATTGGCTTTGACGGTATCGTCACCAGCGAAGATCACAGAGCCAGGAGCTGGCTCGACAATTTTGCCCAGGCACGCGGAAATGAACAAAACGAAATCATAGAACGTCTGATTGATCAGATAGGGGAAAGTGACGACGAGCCTTCACTCCCCGTCCAATCGGATACAACAAGATAACTTATCACCAGACGGAAGACACCCATGGCTATATTCGCAGACAATTCGACACGATTGATTGTACAGGGCATTACCGGGCAGGAAGGTCAGTTCCATACCCGCCAGTGCATCGCCTACGGCACCAACGTGGTAGCCGGCGTCACCCCGGGTAAGGGCGGCCAGAAAATGGACGAAGTGGAAGTCTTCAACTCGGTGCATGAGGCGCGCCTGGCCACCGGGGCCAACACCTCGATGATATTCGTGCCGCCTCCGTTTGCGGCTGAAGCGATTCTCGAGGCAGCCGATGCCGGCATTGAGCTGATCGTCTGTATCACCGAGGGTATTCCAGTTATGGACATGCTCAGGGTGAAGAACTACCTGGCGACTACCAGCAGCAGACTTATCGGCCCCAACTGTCCCGGGATCATCACCCCCGGCGCCTGCAAGATAGGTATCATGCCGGCTTCCATTCATCAGGATGGCGGTCCCTTCGGCGTGGTCTCACGCTCGGGAACCCTGACTTATGAAGTTGTCCATCAGCTCAGCCAGGAAGGTTTTGGTCAAACCACCTGCGTCGGAATTGGCGGAGACCCGGTGAACGGTACCGGCTTTATCGATTGTCTCGAAGCCTTTGAGGCCGATGGCGACACCAAAGCGGTGGTAATGGTTGGTGAAATCGGCGGCAGTGCCGAAGAGGAAGCTGCCGACTGGATTAACGCGCATATGAGCAAACCGGTGGTTGGTTTTATCGCTGGCCTGACAGCGCCCCCTGGCCGCAGGATGGGTCACGCCGGAGCCATCGTCAGCGGTGGATCGGGCACGGCAGCAGCCAAGATAGAAGCCATGGAAGCGGCAGGAATCTACGTCTGCCGTGATCTCGGCAGTCTTGGACGTCTCTGCAAAGAGGTATACGAGTAACATCAGTAGCAAGTTTCGTCCATTTCAGCACTGGTATTGCCGCACGGGGCCCGACCAACCGTGCGGCAACGCATCGTAAATAAATAATTTATATGTATTTATTCTCTTTCCATCATGACAAAATAACGTTGTTATTATTCTGCCCAATATTCCGTATACCGTCCTTTTGATCACCCCCCGACTCCCGCTTTTTCCTTATCCATTCACTTTCAAACCATTCCCTTTAGTGACAGATAAATAAATAAATTAATTACATTTAATTATCCCTATCACACTAATTTTCTTTTTTGCTTGACATCTCTAGCAAAATTACATAAAAATGGCAGAGTAACGTC
>CBFCWR010000278.1:0-4401 GCA_965601575.1 uncultured Desulfofustis sp.
ATAGTAATCTCCGCGGTCAATGGTCTCGTAGAGAGTGGCGGCCTTCTGCTGGTTTATTTTCTGGATTTCGTCGACCCCTCCAAGACCCTTGAGCCACTGTAAAACCCGGTAAACCACATAGATAGCAAGACAGGGCGGGGTATTGAACATCGATCCATTATCAGCGTGGGTGCGGTATTTCAGCATGGTGGGAATGTCGTCCGGGCAGCGGTCAAGAAGGTCTTCCCTGACGATGACCACGGTGACGCCGGCCGGTCCTAAATTCTTCTGGGCGCCGGCGAAAATCAGGCCGAACCTGGAGACGTCGACGGACCTGGACAGGATATCGGATGACATGTCGCTGATCAGCATCTTGTCGGTGTCGGGAAAGTGCTGAAACTGAGTGCCGAAGATGGTGTTGTTCGATACCAGATAGAGATATTCGCTGTCGTCGGCCACCTCATATTCATGCTGATCGGGAACCCGGTTGTAACTCTGTTGCTCGCTCGAATAGGGGACTTCGATATCGCCGAAAAGGCGGGCTTCGGCTATTGCCTTCTTGGCCCAGGTGCCGGTGTTGAGATACGTTGCCTTTTTACCGCCCGAGAGCAGGTTCATGGGAATCATGAAAAATTGCGATGAAGCGCCTCCCTGCAGAAACAGAACTTTGTAGTTCTCGGGTATTCCCATGAGTTCACGCAGCAATCTTTCGGCATCGTCTATGACGCCTTGAAACTCCGGTGAACGATGGCTGATTTCCATCAAGCCTATTCCGGAACCGTTGAAATTGACGATATCTTCGGCTGTTTTGGTTAATACTTCATAGGGCAGGGTGGCTGGTCCGGCACTGAAGTTTGATACCCTCTGGCTCATCTTTCACTCCTCGTTCCCGATGCGGTTCTGCAACAGGTATAATTATTCTGTGGTTCCAGTCGGTTAGTTGTTTTTCTGTTGCCTGAGCGCCTCATATAAAACGATTCCCGCGGTCATTGCAAGGTTGAGGCTGCGGATATGTCTGTTCTCCATCGGCAGGGTATAACATAATTCATGGTAATTATGTCGTATCTCTGCCGAGAGCCCTTTGGTTTCCTTGCCGAAGACAAGAAAATCCCCGGGCCGGTAGACTGCGTCGGAATAGTCTCGTGTCGTTTTGGTGGTGAAAAATTTCAGACTATTCTCATTTACTGCCTTCAGCAGCACTTCGAGATTATCCCAGTGTACTATCTCGACATGCTGCCAATAATCGAGCCCTGCCCGTTTTAAGTCTCTGTCTTCCGTTGAAAAACCGAGCGGATGCACAAGGTGCAGAACACTGTTGGTGGCACCGCACAAACGGGCGATGGAACCGGTATTCGGAGGAATCTCGGGTTCCACAAGTACTATATTGAATCGTTTCATTTATACGGGTAAATACTCCGGTCAAGAACAACGGAACAGCTTTATAACGTATGGACAGGAGGACTACAATAGTATATTTCAACAAGATTGGCAGCCCTGCCGCGTTGTTGTATGTTTGTCACATCTTTTCGATAAGATGGGAGTTTCACCATAGCCATTGCACATCTGCCATGAATCAATCAAAAGATTTCAGAGCCGCGCTTCTGCTCGTGATACCTGCAGTCTGGATTATTTTTCAGCTGCTCCCCAAAGACTTCCGATTCTCCCTCGATAAAGACTCTGAGAAAAAAAGGCCTTGGGAGATGTCTCAGATACAATTTCTGCCGGCCAGTCTTGCACAAAAGGAAGTACTCATTAGCCTATATGAGCTGAAAAATGTTCCCGTCAATCGGGCCGACGCTGAACTGCTGACCATCGTACCCGGTATTGGTCCTGCTCTGGCAGAAAGAATCGTCGCCGAGCGGGAGAGATCCGGATTCTTTCATGCGGCCGAGGATCTGATCCGGGTTCGCGGAATTGGGGAGAAAAGGGCAGAACAATTTCAAAGCTACCTGCGTTTTGACTGAACACACTCCTTCACGCATAGATATGCCAGTTCTGGCCCTGGTTGGTCCCACCGCAATAGGTAAGACTGAACTCTCACTAGGGCTGGCCCGGGAGTTTAACTGCGAGATTGTCAGCGTCGATTCAATGCAGGTCTATCGCTATATGGATGTAGGTACGGCAAAGGTCTCTGTTCACGAGCGCCGGATGGTGCCCCATCACTTGATTGATATCGTCGATCCGGATGACGACTACAACGCCGCCAGATTTGTCAACGACTGCCTTGACGCCATCTCCGATATCCACCGCAATGGCGCCACACCTCTGCTGACCGGCGGCACCGGTCTTTACTTCCAGGCCCTGCGGCAAGGGTTGTTTCCTGCACCCCGTATTGAAAAATCGATGAGAGAATCCTTGAGACGACGTATTGCAGAAGAGGGGAGCGCAGCTCTGCACGATGAATTGAAACAGCACGATTCCAGCTCTGCCGAACGCATTCATCCCCATGACACTGCCCGGATTCTCAGGGCCCTGGAAATATTCCAGGCGACCGGGATCCCCTTGACAGAACACCTGCGGCGCCAGCAGGAAAATGCGGCAGTGAGGCGCTTCAAGCACTTTATAGCGATTGGGCTGACCTGTATGCGCGAAACCCTCTATCAGCGAATAAACAGGCGGACGACCCTGTTGTTTGAGCAGGGGTTGGAAAATGAGGTGAGAAGGCTTCTGGAACTGGGGTATGGCCCGGAACTGAAAAGTATGCAGTCCATCGGCTATCGGCACATGGTTAACTATATTGAAGGTCGCTGGAGTCTCGACGAATGTGCGAATACACTGGCTCGCGATACCAGAAGATATGCCAAGAGGCAATACACCTGGTTCAACAGAGACGAATCCATCGAATGGTTCGACAGGGGTGACGCAAATGAAATTTTTTCGTATGTTGAGCAGAAAATTTCAGACTGCAACTCACCATCGGGAAATTAATTACCGTGACTCATATTCCAGTCCATCCTGCCATTAGACAACATCTTGCCAATTGCGGCATAACCACAGAGGAGGAGACGGAAAACTACCTGTTTCCCAAGCTCAGAGATCTGCCGTCGCCTTTTCTTCTAAAATCGATCGACACCGCCGTCGAGCTGATAATTTCAGCGATAAGGAACAAGGACGATATTCTCATCTGGGGTGATTACGATGTCGACGGAATCACAGCTACCTCGCTGCTCTATACATTTTTCAAGCAAATCGGGGTTACCGCGAAATATCACATCCCCAATAGACTTACCGAGGGTTATGGACTCAACAGCAGAGTGCTGCGAAAATATGCCACTGAGTTGACCGAGGATAAATTGTTAATCACCGTTGACTGCGGGATTTCCAATGGTGAAGAACTAAATCTGGCCAAGAAATATGGATTCAAAACAATCGTTACCGATCACCACCAGGTGCCTGAATCCTTGGTGCAGGCAGATGCGGTCATAAATCCCAAACAAGCGGATTGTCGTTTTCCATTCAGCGATCTGTCCGGTGTCGGGGTGGCCTTTTACCTGGCTGCGGCACTGCGCAATAGAATAACGAATAACTGCTTATTAACAGGTATATCCGCACCTAATATGAAAACATTTCTAGACTTTGTGGCCATTGGTACCATCGCTGATATCATGCCGCTCAAGGGGGTGAATAGAATACTTGTCAAAGGGGGATTCGAGTCGATCTCCGCCACACCTCATCGAGGCATCCGAAATTTGTGTGCCACTCTCGATATCAACAGTGAATTGATGACCAGCGAGGCGGTTTCTTTCCGCATTGCCCCGGCAATAAACGCGGCCGGACGCCTCGGCGAAGCAGAGAAACCAATCAAGTTGTTTCTGGCCGAGACCGATGAAAGCGCCCGGGAGTTCTCATCGCAACTGGTACAATTGAATAACCGACGCAGAGAGATCACCGAAGAAAATTACAGTAATGCCTTAGCTATTACTCGTAAAGAACTGTTTAAATGTGATAGATGCGTCGTTATTTTGGGTGATTTTCATGAAGGCGTACTGGGTATCGTGGCCTCCAAGCTTGTCGAGCAGTTCTCGATTCCGGTTATGGTATGCTGCTACCATCCAGCCGACCGGACCATTGTAAAGGGTTCAGGCAGGGCCCCCGAAGGCATCAATCTCTACAAACTGATTAAGGGGGCTGAGCATTTTCTGCAGAACTTCGGGGGGCATGAGGCTGCTGCCGGTTTTTCGCTTCCTGCTGCCAATTTTATGCAGTTCAGAGAAACTTTATACGCTTTAATTTCCACATCAGAAGATATAAAAACATATGATTCCAGTGATATAAGGTCCCAATATATAGATTTAAGCCTTTCTGAGGCGCTTGATCTAAAGCTCCTGGACAATCTCAGGCAATTGGAACCGACTGGCGAGGCTAACCCAAAGCCTGTGTTCGTTGATCGCCAGGCCAAATTTGTATCGTTTTCCACGTTTG
>CBFCWR010000279.1:0-4390 GCA_965601575.1 uncultured Desulfofustis sp.
TGCTGTTCAGAAAAGGCATTCCCGACAACTACAAGGAAATCATCATGAGCGGCATAGGGCTTTCGGTGCTGCTCATCGGGGTAAAAAGTGCCTTGAGTTCCGACCAGCTGCTGGTGGTCATATTCTCGGTGATAATCGGGGCGGCCATTGGAGAGTTCCTGAGGATTGAGGCCAAGCTCGAATCACTGGGCGGCTATATAGAGCATAGGCTGGCCGGCCGGTCAGGCGACACCGCCTCGTTCACCAGGGGCTTCGTGACAGCCAGCCTGGTATTTTGCGTGGGTTCCATGGCCATTGTCGGTTCGCTTGAGAGTGGTCTGACCGGCAACCACCAGACCTTGTATGCCAAATCGATCCTGGATGGCGTCACCTCGCTTATTTTTGCCTCCACTCTGGGTGTCGGGGTGATTTTCTCGGGTGCTGCGGTATTTCTCTACCAGGGTGCAATCACCATGACTGCGGTGGTCATGAAAAACTTTCTGGTTGCCGAGACGATCTCACAGATGACTTCGGTCGGCGGACTGCTGATTCTTGCCATCGGCCTCAACCTGCTGGGTCTTACCCAAATAAGGGTGGGAAATCTGCTGCCGGGAATTTTCCTGCCGCTGCTCTATTTTGCCATCCGCTCGCTGTTCAGCTGATTCTGCGTATCAGACCCCGAGTTTTCTCCTCACCGCCTTCTTCAGCGACGCCGCCAGATGAGGAGTATATCTTTTTTTCTCCTTGAGAATCTGGCTGAAAAGATCACGCTTGCGCTCCGGCGGCAGCGTCCGGGATACCGGCACAAGCGACAGCGATTCGGTGGGACAGGTGGAGATGCAGGCCCCACAGCCCAGACATCTGTCTTCCGCCACCCCGGCTGATTTCTCGCCATTGACCGGCAACGGTTCGATGGCGCCGACATTGCAGCTTTGCCAGCACAGGCCGCAGCCTACGCAGCTCTGCTCATCGATTCGGAGCGTGAATGGCGCCTTGGCTACCCCGTCGGGGAATCCCCGCCTGATGCCGCCAAGCAGCTCGCAACAGCAGGAGCAGCAGTTACAGATAAAAGAGGGTTTGTGTCTGATGTTGTCGGTGATATGGGTGAGGTTGAGGCTGCGGGCCCGATCGAGCACCGCCAGTAACTCCTCAGTACTGCGCTTCTCGGCAAAGCCCCGCCGCACCATGAACCGGGCGGCGGTTCCCAGGGAGATGCAGATCTCCTCGGTCGGCGCCCCTTTGTCGCAGCGGCTTCCCAGGTGCTCCTTCTTATGACGGCAGTAGCATAGGCCAATGGCCCCGTAGCCTGCGTTTTTTACGATCTCCCTGGCGCTTTCCCAGGTGGTCACCACCGATTCGACTGGAATGTGTTCTTCGTGCACCAGCGCCCTGGTAAGCGGGGTGGCAGAGCCGAACATCTCCCTTCCCATGGCGTTGTCCGGATCCTCGAACATGTATTCATGCATCAGTTGGGCGAGTTCTTCGACCGGCAGATCCTGGCGTCGCTTCATGAAGGTGAACTCGAAAAAACCTATAAGCCCGGGCATCAGCAGATAATAGCGGTTACCGCCGTAGGCCAGGTCCATGATCAAGCCCTTCTCGGCCATGGTGTCGAGAACAGGTTCAATTTTATCCTCCGTCCAGCCGGTGGCCCTGGACAGTTCCATGAGGGTAGCTTCCTGGAGGGGAAACCGGGACGCGATGAAGGCCTCATCAGCGCTGAAAAGGATCGCCAGAATTCGCCGCAGCGTATCACTGTCCGGCAAGCCAATGGGATTTCTGTTGAGCCGGTCGATCAGCGGGACAATGGTGTCGTTGGAGCCCTGGTGGTGTCCCATGTCATTATCCTGGTCTGAGATTGCAAAGTGTTGAGGGAAGCGCGGCGCTCACTGTTTTTCCGCCACATTACAGAAGGGCTCCTCAAGCGGTTCGTAAAGTTCAATGGCCTTCAGCGCCGAGGCGAGCAGGACCGGCTGGGCGAGAAAATCTTTCATAAAGACGATCTCCGAGGCTTTTAAATAGATGTGAAACACATCGTTCATCGATGGGAACAGCTCGCTGATGACCTCTGCGACCGGGCGGCTGGAAAGGTGGGGCAGCAGATAGTCGACCCGACGCAGCATCTTTTTGAGATAGAAGAGCAGGGTGTGATCGACGCTGTCCACATACTGACGGTGGCCGGGCAGTATCTTTTTTGAGCGCAAACCGGCAAGTTTGATAATCGTGGCGCAATAGGCCTGATAATTTCTAAACCGTTCGCCGGTTGCCAGATTGACATCGAGCAGCGGGGATTGAAACACTCCACGCAGCAGTGTATCACCGGTCACTGCCCAGCCATTTCCGGCATATATCAGGTCAGACTGTGAGTGTCCCGGACAGCCGATCACTTCCACACCGAGTTGCGGCGGCAGCTCGTCTTCTGCCACCCTGTAACGGTCCGGGAAGCGCAGGGGTTCTGCAGACCTGGTGAACCGTTCGTGCAGAACCTCAATAAAGCTCTCTTTAAAACCAAGATCTGCGATCAGGGAAAACAGGGTGGAGAGCCTTCGTTGGGATTGTTCGTGCTTGAGAATGTCGAGCCGGGGCAGGTAGACGTCGGCATCGCTGTTCTGGGCCAGCCAGGCAGCCTGGCCGCAGTGGTCGATATGGCCGTGAGTGATGATGACCTTAGACAGCCGGGTCAGATCCAGCTGGGCCCTCAGGAATTCCCGGCCCGCCTCGGTGGGCGGACCGGTGTCGAAGAGCAGGAGCTCTTCTCCGAGGTCCAGGGTATAGCAATGGACCGGCCCCACCATATAGGGGGTCTCGACGGTATGTTGTTGAGGTATCATGCCAACAAGAAGGGAACACAATGTTATTGTGTCCCCTCATTCAAAACTATCATTTAAGACCAGTCGCACTATCCGGGGACGGGATCGACAGCACACGGGGACGCAATGTAATTGCCTCCCCGTGATTTAAAGAAAGTGTCACGATAATAGCGTGTCCCCTGCTCTTTTTCCCACCTCTTTTTCAACTGAAAATATACTTTTCATCCTCGCAGGCACCATGTGCCACCAGCCGCTTGGCCGCCAGCAGTCCGGTTGCGTCATACTTGGTGAATCTTCTGACGCCGGAAAGGATCATGGTCAGGGTATCGCCTTCTTCAATAAAGAAGGCTCCCTTGCGGGCTGCGGTCCCGACTGTTTCTGCGGCTCGGAAGGCAAAAATCTTGACCGTTGCCGTGAGCAGTTCCCGGCGTCTTTCACTGTAGGTCGGCACTACTTTTTCAGCCCGCAGCACCGCGCTTTCCAGGGCAAAAATCTGAATGGCGATATCGGCTGCGGCCATCAGAATTTCCTGCTCATCGGCGATTTTGTCCATATATTTCTGCACGCCGCTGCCGGCCAGGATCAGAAAGAGCGTCTTGAGATTCTCAACCAGTGCTTTTTCCGCAGCAAAGGGCAGAGAGTCGTCGAGCTCATCGAAGCTCGGGGTCATCAAGGATTCGAATGCCTTCATGGCCTCGGCCTGGAGCGGCAGTTCCCCTTTCATGGCCTTGCGCAGGATCATCCCTGGAATCAGCAGCCGGTTGATCTCGTTGGTGCCCTCCCAGATCCGGTTGATCCTGGAGTCGCGGTAATAGCGCTCGGCCGGATACTCACTCACATACCCATAGCCGCCGTGGATCTGCACCACTTCGTCAACCGTCTGGGACAATACTTCACTGCAGAATACTTTGGAGATGGCGCATTCCGGGGCATATTCCTCGATGCCTTTCTGGTACTGCACGTAATAATCATCGATGCTCTTGTCGATGGTGGCCAGCTTGTCGTCCAGCAAACCGGCAAGCCGGTAGACCAGCGATTCGGAAGCGAAAATATCGGCCGTGAGATCGGCGATCTTCTCCTGGATGGCCCCGAAACTGCTGATCTTCTGTTTAAACTGTACCCGCTCGTTGGCATAGGCAATACCGGTGCCCAGGGCCAGTTTGGCCGCCCCGGTTCCTCCCGCGCCCAGTTTGAAACGGCCGACGTTGAGAACATTAAAGGCGATCTTATGGCCCTTGCCGACTTCTCCCAGCAGGTTTTCCACCGGCACATGGCAATTGTCGAGAACAATCTGGGTCGTGGACGAACCTTTGATACCCATCTTCTTCTCTTCCGGTCCGTTGCTGATACCCTCGAAATCACGCTCCACCAGAAAGGCGGTGAAGTGCTCTTTGTCGATTTTAGCAAAGACGGTATAGAGATTGGCGATGCCGCCATTGGTAATGAATTGCTTGGTACCGTTCAGGATGTAATGGCTGCCGTCTTCGGACAGCACTGCCGTGGCCTGGGCACCGAGGGCATCACTGCCCGAGCCTGGTTCGGTCAGGCAATAGGCGGCGACCCATTCACCCGAAATGATTTTTTCCAGATACTTTTCCTTC
>CBFCWR010000280.1:0-4384 GCA_965601575.1 uncultured Desulfofustis sp.
TTGGGGGCAGATTTAAATCTGTCCCCATTTATTCTCGTATTCTTTCCCGTGGCCCAATTAAACCCACTAATCCAATGCTAACCAAAAAATAACCAACCTAGATTCTAAATAATACATATATATCAGTATCTTGAGTGACATCTTCTTTTCCTCTCGAACGTTGATTAGAGAGCTCAGATGCCTTAAATTTGAGGTGTGGCTCAAACAATATGTCAATATTTCTTCATCGACTCTCGATATGATCTTAATTGGTGAAATAGCGATTCTTGCCGCCCTCATTATCCTGGGCATCGCCTGGTTTGTAAAAGCGGACAGGTTGAAGAAGAAATAATCGACCTTCGGCTGCCCTGATTCTCCCACCCAGGATCCTAACGGAAACCTAATTCAATTTTATTAAATACTGCAGCGTAGTAACTACTCTCCCGGCCACTTTTTTGAGCGAGGATGAAATCCGCAGTAATTCTAATTAATTTCTGCTGAGCTCGTGTTCATCTCCAGACGGGCACATTGCCGCTCATCTCCCCTGCTCACGTGCACATTTAAATACCGCATCAGGTTTGGTTGCCAAACGCCAATCTTGTGGATAATATTTTGTTCATTGATCCATTCAACCGAATTTATTTATGCAAGCATCGGAGGTCCCATGAACACACGACGCTTTCATAGAAAAAAGGTGTCCCGCACTTCTGTGGAAATGACGGACGGGTTCAACCTGTTGGAAGGAATGGTGAGAAACGTATCGAACACCGGCATCGAGGTTTCCCTCAAGGCGGAACTGGCCGATCCCCATGCAGCCAAATACAGGCTGCACCTCTCACACGACGACCAGGCCTACTCGATTGCCGCCATTCCCCGATGGCAGAAGATGGACGGTGATGGGAACCTGGTTGGCATGAGAATCTGCGAAGCACCACGCAACTGGTTCTCATTTGTCAACTCGTTCTCCTCTTCAAACCCGGATAATAAGCAGTTCGAGTCATAAGGTGTGCCGGGGGACCGGGAGCGCTTCCCAATCCCGGCACGTGCGAATGAATACTCTATAGAAACGAGGAAAATGAATGCCAGTCCATGTGGTCATTAAAAGACGATTCAGGATGAACCAGCCCGACAAGCTCGTTCCTCTGCTGCAGGATATGACCAGGCGAGCCCGTCAACAGCCCGGCTATGTGTCGACGAATACCCTGCAGAGCAAAGAGGATCCCGACGACTATATGGTCGTCAGCGTCTGGGAGACAGAGGATGACTGGAAGGCATGGTTTGCCAACCCGGAGAGAAAAACGATCCAGGACGACATCGACAGCCTGATCGGCGAGCGAACCTTCTACGAGGTTTTTGAACCGGTACTTTGAATCATGGGGCGTGACCGGCGACGAGCAGGATTATGAACGTGCCTATTCATGACGTAGACTCCTACGAGGCCTACATCAATCGCGAGCTGAGCTGGCTGTCGTTTGCCCGGCGGGTGCTCGATCTCGTCGAAGACACTTCGCTGCCGCTTCTCGAGCGGGTCAAGTTCGCCGGCATCATGGGCATGATCTATGACGAGTTCGTCATGAAGCGCATGGGCGGACTGCACCAGAAAATCAAGAAAAAACCCCAGCATATCGGCTACGATGGTCACACTCCGGTTGAAGAACTGGCCATGTGCTGGAAGGAACTCGAGGGCCAGATCAGGATTCTCGATGATCTCATTGAAGACACCCTGCGCCCCTCCCTTGCTGCCGAGGGAATTCATTTAAAGGACTATCAGGCGCTCACCAAGCGGGACCAAAACTTTCTGGAGAATCATTTCAAAAAAAAGGTGCTGCCGATTTTGACGCCCCTGGCGGTCGACGCGGCCCACCCGTTTCCCTTTATCTCCAATCTGAGCTTCAACCTTGCCATCACTATTACCAACGACGGCGGCAGGACCCGTTTCGTCCGTTTGAAAGTGCCCTCCAACAGGAGCCGCTGGGTTCCGTTGCCTGAAAACCGGGGGTTCGTTCCCCTCGAGCAGGTCATCGCCCACAACCTGCATTTGCTCTTCCCCAAGGCAACCTCGTTCGATACCTATTTTTTCCGTGTCACCAGGGCGGCAAAAGACAACCCCTGGGACCGTGCCAGGCTGGATGACCACTCGGCCGATGAACTCCCGCCGGGCTCCATTATCGGCATGGTCACCGCCGAGTTGAACTACCGGAAATTTGCCGGCATCGTGCGGCTGGAAGTGAGCGATTCAATTCCCGAGGATCTCCGCAACTGGTTGATTGAGCAGTTGCAGATCGATCATGGACTGGTGATGCCCATCCGCGGACTGATCGGCTGTTCCGATCTGCTTGGTTTCAAAGTTACGGGTAAGGAGCAGTTGCGCGACCAGCCCCATCATCCCGTGCCCCACCCCCGGCTCAGAAAAATAAGCCCTGAAGATCACAATGGATTTTTTCAAGAGATAAAGAAGCGCGACGTGCTCATCCATCTCCCCTATCAGGATTTCGATACCTCGATTCTGAGCCTGCTTCAGCATGCGGCGGTTGATCCGCAGGTACTGGCAATCAAGTTAACCATCTATCGCACCTCCAAGGATTCGCCGATCATCAGGGCCCTGATGGATGCGGCACGGCGCGGCAAGCAGGTGGCGGTACTGGTGGAGATTACCGCCAGATTCGATGAAGCGCCCAATATCGAGTGGGGCAAGCAGCTGGAGAGAGCCGGCGCCCATGTGGTGTACGGTGTCGAGATATTGAAGACCCATGTCAAACTGGCCATGGTGGTGCGCGAGGAGCCCCAGGGAATACGGCGCTACGTGCATGTCGGCACCGGCAACTACCACACCGGAACTGCCCGGCTCTACGAGGACCTCGGCGTCATCAGCTGCAGTGACGAACTGGGCGAAGACGTCGCCAAACTGTTCAACGAACTGACCGGCGCCACCCCTCCCCAGGATTACAATCTCCTGCTGGTCGCCCCCCACAACATGAGGGAGAGGTTCACCAAACTGATTCAGCAGGAGGCGGCCAATCATCTGGCCGGCAAGCCGGCCTCCATCAAGGCCAAGATCAACCAGCTCCAGGACCGGAAAATCATACGCGAGTTGTATCTGGCCAGTCAGGCCGGGGTGCCGATCACCCTGTGCGTGCGCGGCCTGTGCAGCCTGCGCGCCGGAGTTGAAGGGCTGTCGGAAACCATCCGGGTCTACTCCATCCTCGGACGTTTCCTGGAGCACAGCCGGATTTACCGATTCGAGAACGCCGGCGACCCGATCATCCTGATCGGATCGGCCGACTGGATGAAAAGAAACCTCGATCGACGCATGGAATCGGTAATGCCGGTCCAGAACCCCCATGTGAAAAAAGAGCTCGAGAGAATCCTCTCCGTCTACGAATCGGACAACACCAATTCCTGGGAGATGCAGCCGGACGGCACCTATATTCGCAGGACCCCGGAAAAAGGCAGCGAACCTATCACCGCCCAGCAGGTGTTCGTCTAAGCCACCCCACATCGAAACTGAACAAAATCTTCATTTTCTGCTAACAAACACCACACAATCATTGGCGACAATTGCCGGAAGACCAGTTCTTCAAAGGAGATTTACATGCTGGGATTTCTGTTTGTTGTCATTGGATTGCTGTTCGTCGGCCTGATCGTTTTTGTTCACGTCCGCCACTTCCCGCCCAAGGCCCAACTCGTCTGTGATCTCTGGGAACACATAGAATCTGGCCGTGATAATGACCGCCCTCCCTCTTCTGCCTGAACCTCTCTGACTATCGCCCTGGTTCGAGCCGTCGCCTGCGCCCCTGCCGCCTGCAGTGAGTTGAGCGGTGAACTCTTCTGATCACGCACCTCGGAGCCTGCATCGGCGAAAAGTACTATTGTGAAAAAGGTATATAATTTGTACCATTTAACAGGATCGGCGCCTCCGATTTGAAAAAAATCTCTTTCGGTTTACCCCTCATTTATGGTGGCCCCATGGATGCTGAAGAAAAGAAGCGGCGTAAACAGACTAAAGCCCAGGTCAAGCAAATCAGGGACGAGGCCAGAGCCAAGGCCAAAGCGGTCAAAGCGGATGGCAAGCTGCGCGCCCAGAGACTGCAGAGTTCTTCGCTGGACGGCAGCGAGGCGGATATCGAGCCGCGCCGGATCAGCATCGATGTACATGAAGTGGGACCCTACTCCGAACTGGTGATCAGCGGCCTCAAGCGCGATCAGCTGAGGCGGCTGCTGCCCCAGATCCACCGCGACGTGCTCATCACCCAGGTCCACGAAAAAAGCGCGTTCAAGGCCGGGTTGCTGCGCTTTTTCAGGGAAGGCTCTTTCCAGACCCTGGTCAAGGTGGTGGCCGGTCTGATCGTCGGCCTGCTGCTTTACAAATTCGGGGTGAAGTAAGCGCCAAGTATCCGGTTGCACA
>CBFCWR010000281.1:0-4368 GCA_965601575.1 uncultured Desulfofustis sp.
CGCAATAGTCTTCTGCATAGAGTACGCCAATTGTCTCTATCTCTACAATAACGGTTACAACCCGGAATACCGTGCAACCTCGATTGGACTCCTGAGCAAGGTTTTGAGCATTGGAGCAGCGATCGAATCACAGCTGAGCACCTATGATTTTCTCGGCGGAACCGAGCGCTATAAATATCAACTCGGCGGGAAAGGGATTACGCTCTATTCCTGTGTGTTCGAATGCGGCAATTGAATCGGCGACCGGGGCAGAATACCGTGACCGAACCGCTTAAGATCGCCTTGCTGTCAATACACTCCAGCCCTCTCGGTAGATTGGGAAAGGGGGATACCGGCGGCATGAGCGTCTACCTGCTGGAGTTGGCGCACGCGTTGGCTGACCGCGGGCACGAGATAGATATCTTCACCAGGGGGCTGACTTCAGGTATTGCACCTCTGGTTGAATATGGTGACAACATAAGAATTGTCCAACTCCAGGTGCCCGGTACCGAATTACTGGTTAAAGAACAGCTCTATCATTACTTGCCCGACTACCGGCAGGAAATTGAAAATTTCTGCCGGCAGCACCGTTCACGGTACCATATCCTGCACTCAAATTACTGGCTCTCGGCAGTGGTCGGCGACCGCCTCAAGCCCTCCTGGGGATGCCCGCACCTGATAACCTTTCACACCATGGCCAGGTTTAAAATAGCCGCTCGTCGGGATCATGGAGAAGATCCTCTGCGGGTCGAGGAAGAAAGCCGTCTGTTGGCCAGTTGTGATGGGGTTCTGGTAGCCACTGCGGCGGAGAGGGATCAACTTGCCACCTCTGCCGATGCGGTGGGAACACCGGTTCATCTCGTGCCGCTTGGGGTGGATTTCGGCCATTTCAAGCCGTTTTCAGGTACGGTCGAAAAAGAGACCACGAGCGTTCGGCGTGCCCCGGTGATTCTCTTCGTGGGTCGATTTGACCCGATGAAAGGCGTCGAGACGGCCGTCAAAGCATTGGGGTTACTCGATGACAAGATCAAACCGGAACTGCATCTGGTTGGCGGCGATGGACCCGAAAGCCAGGAGGTAGATCGGCTGGCTGCGCTGGTGTCCGACCTGGGGCTTCAGCAGCGCGTTCGTTTTGCGGGCAGTGTCGAGCATCAGCGCATGCCCGACCTCTATCGTCGGGCGGACATCGTTGTCATTCCTTCATACCATGAGAGTTTTGGTCTGGTCCTGCTTGAAGCCCTGGCATGTGGTATCCCGGCAGCGGCGACGCCCACGGGGGTTGCTGTGGAAACGATTAACCCAGGTGTAAATGGCTACTACGCCGCCATTGGCGATCCCGGAAGTCTGGCCCGGGCGATGACGGATGCGTTGGCCCTGGCCAGGCGCCAGGACCCGTTTGTCATCAGAAGGAGCGTGCAAAGCTATGATTGGTGCCGGGTGGCAGACTCGGTATTCAGTGTCTATAGTGGAGCATTATTGCGAACTGAAATCTGATAAGAGACAATCGATGAATTCTTGTGACATCATGCTCATAGTTGCCCACCCTGATGATGCCGAATTCGGCGCCGCGGGCAGTATCGCAGCCTGGACCGCCGAAGGCAAATCGGTGGTGTACGTGGTCTGCACCAGTGGTGATAAGGGAACCAGTGACCGCAATATGAGCCCCGAGGAACTGGTCAAGATCCGGCAGCAGGAGCAGCGTGACGCGGCAGCAGTTCTCGGTGTCACCGAGATAGTTTTTCTCGGCATGAAGGATCAGGGGCTGGAGGAAACGGACGAATTCAGAGAGGAGATCGTCCGTCTCATCCGCACCTACAGACCGGATATGGTAATCAGCTCTGATCCTTATCGCCGCTATGTGTGGCACCGCGACCATCGCATCGTCGGCCAGGTGGTCATGGATGCCCTCTTTCCCTATGCCCGGGATCATATGGCGTACCCGGATTTGCTCGAGAAGGGGTTGGAGCCGCACAAGGTGAAGGAGGCGCTATTTTTTGGCGCCGACGAGCCCAACCACTGGATCGATATCAGCGCTACGTTTGCCAAGAAAGTCGAGGCTCTTGCCTGCCATGCGAGCCAGGTCAGGGAATTCAAAGTGGACAACCTGGAAAGCTGGCTGCGTAAAAGGTATCGTCGCCTGGCTGATGGGTCCGACTACGAGCTGGCGGAGGCCTTTCACCGCGTCAAATTACCGGATTAACGATCAGGAGATAATCGATGACAGCAATAAGAACAGCCATTGTCGGTCTTGGCAATTGTGCCAGTGCATTGATCCAGGGGATCTACTATTACCGTGAGCACGGCAACAGCCGCACGCATGGCCTGATGCACTGGGACCTGGGCGGATATCTGCCCACCGATGTCGAGATAGTTGCTGCCTTCGATATCGACCGCCGAAAGGTTGGTAAGAATGTGAGCGAAGCAATATTTCAGCCCCCCAACTGTACCAAGATCTTTCAGCGCGAAGTGCCGAAAACCGGTGCCACCGTTCAGATGGGCAGACTCCTGGACGGCATCCCGGCCCACATGGAAGGCCTCGATTCAGACTACTGCTTTGTTCCAAGCGACGAGCCCGAAGCGACACGTGAGCAGGTAATCGCCAGCCTGCGCCAGAGCGGTGCGGAGGTCCTGGTTAACTTCCTGCCGGTGGGAGCCCAAAAGGCCACTGAATTCTATGTCGACTGCGCGCTGGCTGCTGAGGTTGCAGTGGTAAACTGTATACCGGTTTTCATTGCCAGCAATCCTGACTGGGCCCGGCGCTTCACTGCCAAAGGCTTGCCGCTGATCGGCGATGACGTTAAATCCCAGGTCGGAGCGACCATCGTCCACCGAGTACTGACTGATCTGTTTCGACAGCGCGGCGTCGAACTGGAGCAGACCTATCAACTCAATACAGGCGGGAATACCGATTTTCTCAACATGCTCGACCGAACCCGCCTGTCGTCCAAGAAAGTTTCCAAGACCGAAGCGGTGCAGGCAGTTGCGGCCAAACGGCTGGAAGACAGAAATATCCACATTGGGCCGAGCGATTATGTTCCCTGGCAGCAGGACAACAAGATCGGTTTCATCAGAATGGAGGGTAAGATCTTCGGCGATGTGCCTATCAATCTCGAGCTTCGGTTGTCGGTCGAGGATTCACCCAATTCAGCCGGGGTGGTTATTGATATGATTCGTTGCGCCAGACTGGCACTGGACCGGGGTCTTGCCGGCGTCCTGCAGGGTCCCTCTGCATTCTTCTGCAAGCATCCTCCGGATCAGTTCACCGACGACGAAGCATTTCATCTGGTCGCCAAATTCATCACCGGTCCCCCGAAAAAAGTGGCCAAGACCAGGCCGCTGTTCGCCGAGACTGAAGAGAAGACTGGATCCCGGTGATCGGGTCACTGCTGTTCGATTTCGGGCGGGTTATCTCTGCCCCGAAACCGGCCGAGCTGTTTCACACCTACGAGCACGATCTGGGTTTACACTCGGGTACGATAAACCGCATCATGTTCGACTCGCCGCTCTGGGAGCAGGCACTCGTCGGCGAGCTGCAGATGGAGGAATACTGGCGGGCGATCGGAGCTGAGCTGAACCTGGATTCGCCGGAAAGCATCGAAGCGTTTCGCACTCGCTATTACTCCGACGAAAAGATCAACCATGAGGTGGTGAGTCTGATCAAAACACTGGAGGGGCGCTGCCGGATGGGGATCGTTTCCAATCATCCCCCGGGCCTCCAGGAATGGCTCGCAGAATGGCAACTCCCGGCACTGTTCGAGACGGTGGTATGTTCTGGAGAGGTCGGGGTTGCCAAACCGGATGAGGAGATTTTTCGGATTGCTCTGGAGCGGCTCGGTTTAGATCCCGCTGATCTGCTTTTTATAGACGACACCGAGGAGCATGTCCTGGCTGCCCGGTCATTGGGAATGAATGGACACCACTTTATAAATGCCACTGCTTTGATCGATCATTTGTACGAACTCGGATTGGATGCTCTCAGTCAGCGGTCATAATTGAAGTAATTGCAGATGATAATTGGCTATTGTCTCAAACAATTATCAAGTGCTTGGGCAAAATCTGGAGATTCAAGAAACTTGTTGCCATGGCCAGCGGCAATTTCGATCACCTCTACACTTTTTCTTGTATAACTTCCCCAACCGTAGTCATAACGATCATCCAAATTTGAAGTGGTTGATCGAAACAGGGTGATATCAATATCATAGTCCTTTGGCTTGAATGATTTAAGAGCGGTTAGATGGCTATAGAGGATGAGCCACTCTCTTAGATCTGCTGGTCTTGGGCTTCTCTCAACTTGATTAAACATAGCCTGCTGAGAGATCTTTTAGCTGAGAAGCTGGGCAAGAGACGCCTCGACATATTTCATTACAGGCGCATCTAAAAAAGCTCTCT
>CBFCWR010000282.1:0-4336 GCA_965601575.1 uncultured Desulfofustis sp.
TAGCCAGGCAGCAATATCAAGCCAATCAAGGGGTCCTCACCCAGGCCAAGTCCTTCTATTGGCCTCAGCTTTCCGCCGGTGTCGGTTATGGCCGCCAATACATCGATACCGACCGCCAGAATTTTGATACTCAAACCGGCAATCAGGTTTTTCTGGATGAGGATAATGTCGGATCGGCACTGTTCCAGGCTTCACAGCTTATTTTCGATTTCGGGAAGACAACCGGACTTATCGATGCCAGCGCATTCAACCTGCAGGCCTCGGGTGAAAACCTGGCTCAGGTCTATCATGACCTGGTCTTTGACGTGAAAAGCCGTTTCTACAACGTACTTGAAGCAAGACGGCTCATCGGGGTCGCCGAACAGGCCGTCGACAACTATGAACAACAGCTCTACCGGGCACAGAGATTCTTCGAGTCGGGTGTGCGTACCAGAATCGACGTGACCAATGCAGAGGTCAACCTCTCCAATGAGAAATTGAACCTGCTGCGGGCCAATGCCGATTATAAAACGGCGCTGGTGAGTCTCGAGCAAGTCATTGGTATAGTACCCAACAACGGCGATTACGAGCCTATAAGCAATGAACCGCCCACCGAGGAACTTGCGTCCCAGAAGCCGGAGATGCCGGATTCACTTGATACTCTCCTGCAGACTGCTGAAGTGAACCGGCCGGGATTAAAAGAGTTTCAGTTTCTTATCCAGGCTGCGGAATCTTCGATAACTCGGGCCAAGGGCGATTACTGGCCGACCATCGACGCGGTGGGAGATTACAACACATTCGAAACCGACTTGCCCAGTTTGTCGGATCAATGGCAGATTACCGCCCGGCTCAACTGGGAGTTCTTCTCCGGCTTTGAGACCGAGGGTAAAGTTGCCGAAGCAACCGCCCAGCTGCGGGAGGTCCAGGCCGGACTGCGTGACTTCGAGCTCGAGGTCACCCGCGACGTCACCGACAGCTATCTTAGAGCGGATGAAAACCGTGAAGGTGTCGATATCGCCGATCAGACAGTCGAACTCGCTCAAGAAAATTTGCGGCTGGCGGAAGGGCGCTACAAAGCCGGCATCGGCGACCTGCTCGAGTTCAATGATGCCCAGCTGCTCTACACGCAAAACCAGTCAAACCTGGTTATCACTTATTACAATTACCTGACCGCTCTGGCTCGTATCGACCGAGCGGTGGGCGTCACCCCGGAACTAGTCGATTACGATATGACCGCAGCTCCTCAGCAGCAATAAGCATTTACCAGCTCGCTTAGACACATATCGGCATAAGTTTGGAAGGCTTAACCAGACAGGGATGGAGAATATGTGGCGAAGCAGCCTGACAGCATGGTTCGCAGGCAACACAGCCAGTGACACAGCCCTGGGACGTTGGTTGGACTTCTTGATGGGTTTGGATTGCCAGCCGCCTGATATGCATTAGTATTACCCAAACTCCGGGTCCCGGATTGATTTCTATTGACACAACGGTTATTTCCCAACACTATGAGCGGCTATGTCCGAGCATCATTCTCATCATCTGGTCTACGGTACGCTGAACGACTATCTCACCGGCGAAGAACTGGTCGACACCGATGATGAGCGCATCCGACAGCACATCAGTCGGCTCATGGTTGAAGAACTCGGGTATCAGCACAACGATTTGAAGCCGAGACTATGCATCGAGACACTGTTTACCCGCAATTTCGTCACCTCAACCATCGATCTGACTGTAGAGCTGGATCATAAGCAGTTCATGATCATTCGCTACGGTCCCGGCTCGCTGGTGAGTCGTGAGCGTTCTGCACTGGCTGCTGCCAGGGTGCTCAACGAGGAGTATCGAATTCCTCTCGCAGTGGTAACCAACGGCAGGGATGCACTGTTGCTTGATACCATAACGGCGAAAGTGATCGGCCAGGGAATGCAGGCAATTCCAGATCGGCAGCAGGCGCTGGAGATGCTCCCCAAACTGATTTTTCTGCCTCCCCAGGACGAAGAAAAACGGCTGAGGGAAAAACGGATTCTCAATGCCTTCGACCTGGAACGCTGTTGTATAGGAATTTAACTAATTTAGGAGTTCTCTCAATGAAATCTGCGCACAATGATTGGAGTAAGTCAAGCTGGAAGGAATTCAGCGCTCAGCAGCAGCCCAACTGGCCAGATCAGGCAGTGGTCGACAGGGTCCTGAATGAACTTGAGACCCTCCCCCCACTGGTGTTTGCAGGGGAGATCCGGTCTCTGAAGGCGCTGCTCGCTAAAGCAGTAGCCGGTGACGCCTTCCTGCTCCAGGGGGGAGACTGCTCCGAGAATTTTTCCCATGTCACCGCCCCCAGGATCAGGGAAACCCTCAAGGTCCTGCTGCAGATGGCGATCACCCTGACCTATGCCGGCGGCGTGCCGGTGATCAAGGTGGGGAGAATAGCCGGCCAGTTCGCCAAGCCGCGCTCCTCGGATACCGAAACCGTCGGCGACCTGATCCTGCCGTCCTACCGGGGCGATATGGTCAACGCTGCCGACCCTACCGTGGAGGCCAGAACACCGAACCCGAAACGGATGCTCAAAGGCTACAATATGGCCGCCTCCACCCTGAACCTGCTGCGCGCTTTTACCCGTGGAGGGTTTGCCGCCCTGCATCGAGTTCAGGCCTGGAATCAGGAATTCGTCTCCCAATCTCCCATGGGAATGACCTATGAACGCATGGCACAACAAATCGACCAGGCTATCCAGTTCATGGATACCATCGGCATCTCGATGGATACCCCGCAGATCAATCAGGCCCAGTTCTTCACCTCCCATGAAGCACTGCTGCTCGGCTATGAAGAAGCACTTACCCGTATCGATTCGACCACCGGCGACTGCTACGACTGCTCGGCTCACCTTCTCTGGATCGGCGAGCGCACCCGGCAGATCGACGGCGCCCATGTCGAGTTTCTGCGCGGGGTACTCAACCCCATTGGCGTCAAAATCGGCCCCGACTACGATCTCGACAATGTCAAAAGGCTCGTGGATATTCTCAATCCGGCAAACGAGGCCGGTCGCCTGATCCTGATCACCAGATTCGGAAAAGACCGGGTTGAACAAATGCTGCCGCCCCTGCTCCGGGAAATGAAGCGTGAAGGAAAAAACATCGTCTGGAGCTGCGACCCGATGCATGCCAATACATTTACCTCGGCAGGCGGCCGCAAAACGAGGAATTTTTCTGACATCATCTCTGAGACCACCAGCTTTTTCGAAATCCACTGGAATGAGGATACCGTTCCGGGTGGAGTTCACTTTGAGCTTACTGGGGAGAATGTGACCGAATGTATCGGCGGGGCTAGAGATATCGACGATAAAGACCTGGACATCAACTACGAGACCACCTGCGATCCCCGCCTCAACGCCGAGCAGAGCCTCGAGCTGGCCTTTCAGATCGCCGAGATGATAAGGAGCTGATAAAACTCGCCAGAGCCGTCCGTCCCGACCGGGGTCCCCGCCCCGGTTTCGGTCACTCCACTCACAATTTTTCACAGATTTTTTCCTCAACCGCAGATTACATTTGAGTAATCTTGCTCCCCGTATCTTGACCCTTTCCACCATCCGCTTACTGTCTATGGGCAAAGCAACTATTTATTTGTTTTCAACCAGAGGAGTTAAAGCATGAGCAACACTCGAACAATACCCATATTTGCGATTCTTATCGCAGCATCAGTTCTGTTATTGGCCCCGTTTATGAGCCGGGCGCAAACCTCCAAGGATATCGAACTGCTTGACCGATCGGCCAAAGCGTTCTCCCGTGTGGTCAAGGATGTCCGACCGGCGGTTGTTCATATTGCCGTGAGTAGTACGGTGGACATGAATAATGAATACGAGGAGTTTTTCAACCATCCGTTTTTCGAAAGATTTTTCGGTCCCGAATATCCTTTTCGTGATCCCAATCGACGGAAAAGGCAGCAGCAGGGTGCCGGGTCTGGATTCATAATTGATACGGACGGGCATATCCTCACCAACAATCATGTCATCGAGAAAGCCGACAAGATTACGGTTACCTTGGCCGACAAATCGCAGGTCGAGGCCACGCTTATCGGGTCCGATCCCAAGTCGGATGTGGCCCTGATCAAGATCGACGTCGATCAGGATCTGCCGACGGTTGAAATGGGAGACTCTGAATCGCTTGATGTGGGAGAATGGGTAATTGCCATCGGCAACCCCTTTGGCCTCAATCAGACCGTTACCGTCGGTGTGGTGAGTGCCACCGGCAGAAGCCGGGTCGGTATCAACGAATACGAGAATTTCATTCAGACCGACGCGGCGATCAACCCGGGCAACTCCGGTGGACCATTGCTCAATATCCATGGTCAGGTGGTTGGTATCAATTC
>CBFCWR010000283.1:0-4316 GCA_965601575.1 uncultured Desulfofustis sp.
CCGCCGAATTCGGCACAGATCTCCATGATGTCCCAGCCGGCCTTGTGCACCTGTTCCAGCTCTTTTTCATTTCTCGAATCGAACATCAGCAGGGGGTGCAGGTTGCCGTCACCGGCGTGGAAGACGTTGCCCACCGGGCAGCCGTATTGATCCGACACTTCTTTGACCCGCTTGAGCACTTCCGGAAGATCGCTGCGCAGCACGCAGCCGTCGTTTACCAGGTAGTTGGGCGACAAGTTGCAGATTGCCCCGAAGGCGCCTTTGCGCCCCTTCCAGAGCAGTTCGCGCTCGGCCTGGTTTTTGGCGGTACGTACTTCACGACAGCCGGCTTCCATGCAAATCTTGTCCACCTGCTCTGCCTGTTCCTTGAGACCGGTGCTGATCCCCTCCACCTCGATAATCAGCACTGCTGCCGCATCGATCGGATAACCGCAGGGTCCGCCTTTCTCCACCGCTTGAATGATAGTGTTGTCCATCATTTCAAGGGTCAACGGGACGATGCCGGCTCGCATGATCTCGGCAACCGAGGTGGCGGCATTGGAGACATCATCGTAAATGGCCAGCATGGTGATAACCGTTTCGGTCTTGGGGATGATCCGCACGGTAATCTCGGTGGCCACTCCCAGACAGCCCTCGCTGCCCACCATCAGTCCCCGCACGTCATATCCCGCGGGATCCAGCGAGGGACCGGCGATGTCCACAATTTCACCGTCTGAAAGCACAGTCTTCATTCCGAGAATATGGTTTGAGGTGACCCCATACTTGAGACAGCGGGGTCCTCCTGAGTTCTCGCCGATATTGCCGCCGATGGTCGCTACTTTCTGGCTGGCAGGATCGGGGGCGTAAAACATCCCCATTGGTGCGACCGCTTCCTGAAGCTCGAGATTGGTAACCCCGGTCTGCACCACGGCGTATTTGCTCTCGGGATGTATTTCGAGAATCTTATTGAAGCGGGCAAGAACGATTACCAGTCCCTCGAATCTGATGATGGTGCCGCCGGATAGGTTGGTGGCAAAGCCGCGCCCGACATTGGGTATGCCTGCCTGATGGGCTTCTCTCATCACCTTGGAAACTTCTTCCGTCGATGCGGGAAACACCACCAGCCCCGGCTTGCCTCCCACCAAGGACGCATCATAAGAATACAGTTCCAGGTCAGCATCGGATGAGCGCACATATTCCTTGCCGACAATTTCCTCCATCTTCTTCACGAAACTTTCGGTAATCATTTCGTTCCTCCTCAGGCCTTGGTTTTTGGGTACTTTGATATTGTTCCTGCTAGTGATTCTTCGTCCATGCCGCGGCTAGAAAGGCACCGGTTTCAGGGTCTTCCGACTGATACCGTGTTTCGATCTTCCGGGCCTGGACAGGATCTTCGTGTTTCATAAAATGAATGGCGGTTTTCACGGTCGCATCAGCGGGCAGCAACCCCCTGATTTCGCTTGGCGATCTGAAGGTCATGGACTTGAACAACTCATGCCCCTCGTCCCCCGCTCGCAGACGACGTTCAGCCCACGGACTGAGCCTGTTTAGAGTGGACAGAACAATGCCCCCGCCGCCTTTTGTAACCCGCTCAAGTTCGGCAACCGCTGCCTGGGCGTTGTCGACAAATTCCAGTGCCGTCATCGAGTACACCTTGTCAAAAGAGCCATTGGCAAAGGGCAGCGCCAGCATGTTGCCGGCCAATGGTACGAATTGCTCCCCGCGGAAACGGCGGGAAGCTCTTGCGATCATCGGAATGGAAATATCCAGCCCAACTATTGCGGCGCCGGACGCCAGGATTGGACCGGTGAATATGCCCGTGCCGCAGCCGACATCAAGAATAAACTCGCCTGGTTGCGGGTCGAGCAGTTCCTGCAGCAGCTTCGCTTCATATTCACGGACGAGTTCGCCGATCGGGGTTTCGAACCACTGGTCGTAACGCTCCGGCCAGTCGTCGAAGAGCCCGCCTCTGTTCGGTTCAACCTGCATACTCACCCTTGTGGCGCTGCCGAGTCCGGTAAATTCAGATGTCCCGGTGCGACCTAGGATGTAACCGAGTTGATTTTTCCTTGCAGTGTCGCGTCCTTGTCCCTGCGTTCATCAACTTTCAATTCGATGATAACCCGCTCTGCACCCTCATCTATCTGGGCCTGGCGGATTTTTTCGATCAATTCAAAAAGTTCCTTCAAATCGGGGACCTCAACCGAAGTGGACATCCCCCCGACCTGATAAGTATAGCCGGATTCTTCTATTATTCTTACGCCTTTTTTAACGTATCTTCCCAGGCTCACTCCAGTCCCGATCGGATAGACTGACAATTGGGCAAGCAGCATGGTTCTTCCTCGTCAACATGCGGGGAGCGGCCTGCTCCGACCGCCCCCATTATTCGTAGTTCCCAGCAGATTTATTTTGCTGCCTTGGCCTCCGCCGCCTTGATCTCCTCCATGGTGCGCAGGATCTGCAGCGCGTTCTCGTAGACGGGAGTATCAACCATCTTACCCAGGTAGGTTACTGCTGCGGTGCCTTTGGCAATGCCTTCTTCCTCGAATACCTTCTTGACGCCTTCGGCCCACTCGACACTCTCCGGGCTCGGGGTGTAGATCACATGCGAAGGTTCGATCTGGCTGGGATGGATCAGCATGCGTCCCTCGTAGCCCATCTGGCGGCCTTCCTTGGTGGATTTGTCAAAAGCCTCGGTATCCTTGAAAGCGACAAACGGGCAGTCGATGGCCACACATCCGGCAGCACGGGCGGCCACGGCGGTATGATAGCGGGCATACATCTGCTCGACACCTTCAGAGGTCAATTCCACGCGCATGTCCTTGGTGTAGTCGACCGCACCGAAAATCAGTGAATTGACTCGCGGGCTCGCAGTGGCCGCGGGATATGCGTTGATGCAGCCTTTGGCGGTCTCGATGAGCAGCTGAATTGCCACGCTGCCCACTTCCATGCCCCGGCGCTGCTCGAGTTCTTCCAGTTTCCATTCCAGCCTCTGGACATTGGCTGCTTCACCGCATTTGGCCAGACAGACGCCGTCGAGTCCAGGGTGCACGATGGCCTCCAGATCATCGTTGGTCATCTCGGTTTCCCAGTTATTGATCCGGACATAGAGGTACGGAGCTGCCTGGTTTGCCCGCTCAGTTTTCAGATACTGCTGGATCATCTCACGGCCTTTGGCTTTTTCGGCTGGAGGTACGGAATCCTCAAGATCCAGGGTCAGGACATCGGCGGTGATGGTAGGCGCTTTGGCGACCATTTTGTCGTTGTTGCTCGGTACATAAAAAACTGATCTCATTACAGGCATGGCACTTCCTCCTTTTTCTGTCGGTTATACTGCGATAAGTTCCTTGATTTTTGGTGCTATCTCTTCTGGACTGTCAACTACGTATGCCCCTGCTTCGGTCAATGCCTTCATTTTTCCCTGGGCCGTGCCGCGGCCTTTTTCAACGATGCTGCTGGCATGGGAAAATCGCATGCCCTCCGGTGCCCAGGCACCGGCAATAAAGACCACCAGCGGTTTGGTGAACTCGCCGTTGGCGACTGCCTCGGCGGCCTCTTCCTCGAGAGTTCCACCGATTTCACCAAACACGGCCACCGCCTTGGTCTGGTCGTCTTCCTCGAAATTTCTCAACACGTCCGCCATGGTCAGGCCGAGCACCGGTTCGGTACCGATATGCAGGGCGGTGGAGATGCCCAGACCGGCCACTTTCAGAGCCCAGGGCACCGTGCCGGACTGCCCCCCGGAGCGGGAAATGACCCCGATGGGACCCGGATCGAAAAGCGTGTTTGCCCAATCGACGCTGCCTCCGAGCCAGCCGACAACCGCCTTACCAGGGCTGATCATCCCGAGGCTGCCCGGACCCAGAAGTTTCACATCGTTTTTTCGGGCATAGGTCACCATATCGATGACGTCATGGACCGGGATACGTTCCACCGGCGAACAGACAAACTTGATGCCGGCGTCGATGGCTTCATAGACGGCGCCGCGCAGCAGGGGGCCGGGAACAAACGTTACTGCCGCATCGATGCTCCCCTGGGCCCTGATGGCCTCCCTCACCGTGTTGTAGACCGGGATGCCATGAACTTCGCTGCCGCCTTTACCCGGGGTAACCCCGGCCACGACCTTGGTGCCGTAATCCTGCATGTACTTGGTACGCAGGGAGCCTTCCCTCCCGGTCATACCCTGAACAACTACTGTGCTGTTTTCATCCAATATAATAGACATGTCTCCCCCTGCTTAGTCAGTACCATGTTTTTTTCTGTAGGCATCCAACCCTTCGACGGGAGCCTCGATGGTAATTGCCGAATTGCCCCTGAACCAGCAGGCATATTCGCAA
>CBFCWR010000284.1:0-4309 GCA_965601575.1 uncultured Desulfofustis sp.
CTGTTAACACAATTCAGGAGGGAGAGAATGGTAAAGAAAATTTCTGTATTGGCTCTGGCCGGTCTGATTGCCTTGCCGGCGCTGTCCATGGCTGGCGGCAGCGGCGGCAAAGGCAGTGCGGCAAATGTTGACGACCTGGAGCGTAAAATCGAGGAACTCAGCAGGCAGCTCGACGAGCTCAAGGCCCAGATGGGCAAGCAGGGCGAGGTCGATGCCGCCACCTCGCAGCAGCTCTCGGATCTTGCCGGTGATCTGGAAGGTTTCGACGAGCGGGCCGAGGCCTGGGACCTGGCGGCGCGGTTCAAACTCTATGGTGATTTCAGAACCCGTCTCGATTTTTACAACGCCAACACGGTGTTTGGTGAAAGCCTGGATAACGACACCCTGTGGACCAACCGTTTCCGGTTGAACATGCGGGTCAAGGCCACCGAGAATGTGGAATTCAAAGGCCGGCTGGCGATGTTCAAGGCCTGGGGCATGCAGGCTCCTTTTGAGAATGATACCACTGATCCAAGGGTCTACCCTGTTTTTGACGGCAATGTCACCAGAACCACCGACGACAGCGCCCTCTACGTCGATCGTGCCTATGTGAACTGGAACAACATCGGCGGTGCCCCGGTCTGGCTTTCCTTTGGCCGCCGGCCGACCACCGACGGCCCTCCTTCGCAGATCAGGCTGGGTCAGGATGAGCGTCTGGCTACCCCGGTCGCAGCCTTCAACTATGCCTTTGACGGGATCACCGCGGGGTATGGCTACAACTGGGGCAACGAGGATCTCGGTGCCGGTAAGGTCAGGTTCTGCTACGGCCGAGGTTTCGAGAACGGGCTGCTGGAGGAAGTCGGCAGTATCAACGATTCCGATTTCGCCGGGATAAACTGGGATGTGCTCGGCAAAGGCAGGAGGCTGCTGAACATTCAGTCGTTCGGGGTATTCAATGCCTTCACCTATCCCCAGTTCAAAGACATACCTGATGATTTTGCAGCCGCAGCCTTCGGCGAACGGGCAAATCTGGGCAACATCTGGCATACGGACGTGGTCTGGCAGGATGAAGTGGCCAATTTCAACTACTTTGTCGAGGGTGGCTGGTCAAACACCCAACCCAACGACAACGGCATGTTCAACGACTTTGCCGGAATTGTTGCCGGGCAGACAGGGTTCAACACCAGCAGTGAGAACGGCTATCTGATCTACGGTGGTGTACGCTACGACATGGATAATATCCGGCTGAAGCTGGGAGCGGAATATAACTACGGTTCGCCCTACTGGATCGCCTTTACTCCCGCACACGACGATATTTACCAGTCCAAGCTTGCCACCCGCGGTCACGTGTTCGAACTTTACTCGATCTACGATATTCCCGCCGGTGAAGCGGTCTCCAAGTACGGCAGGGCCTTTATCCGTCTGGGCTATCAGTACTACAATTATACCCATTCCGGATCGGGTGACTGGAACCTCTTCCCGTATGATTTGGGCGATAACAATGATTTGGCGAAGCTGCAGGCACTGGGCTTGGACCCGATCGATGATGCCCATCAGATCTATCTGACGTTTGAGGCCTTTTTCTAAGTCGTAACAACCACATATCATTCTCTCACGGGGTATGCTTCCACTGGAGGCATACCCCTTTTTTGTTGAAATTTTGTCACTATGTTTAATCATGCAGACGGCAGGATTCAGCAATGCGGAGCGCCTCGCAAGTTAGAAGACACTAAGAGCAGATAGAAAATTCGATGGTTTCCTACTATTTTTTCACCAGACACGGGGGGGTGAGCAGCGGCACCTATGCAAGCCTCAATGTGAGCCACGGTACCGGCGACGATCACGGTAATATCGAGGAGAATCGGTCCAAAATTAACCAACGGGTAGGCACGGAGCGGTTGCTCAGCGCCCACCAGATACATTCCGACCGGGTCTTCGTGGACAACGGTGAAATCGACCACTCGTATGAAGTGGATGGGTTCGATGCGCTGATCAGCAACAAGCCAGGTACTGCGCTAATGATCCAGCAGGCCGACTGCCAGGCGGTTCTACTCTACGATCCCTTAGTACGAGCTATCGCGGCCGTTCACAACGGCTGGCGGGGAAGCGTGGCAAACGTCATAGCGGCGACCATCGAGCAGATGCAGCACCACTTTGGCACCGATCCTGCTCATTTGCAGGCGCGTATCAGCCCCTCGCTCGGCCCATGCTGCGCCGAGTTCGTCAACCACGAAAAAGAATTGCCAGCAGAATTTCGCCGATTTCAGCTGCGGGACAACCACTTCGATTTCTGGCAGATCTCTGCCGAGCAGCTAAGAGAGGCAGGGCTGCCACCCGAGTCTATTCACCTTCCCGACGTGTGTACGAGTTGCTCGAAGGACTACTTCAGCTATCGTCGTGCGGTGAGGGAAGGCAGCCCACGGTGCGGCCGCCATGCCTCGGTGGTTTATCTCGGAGAGGAGGGGTAGAAGGCAGGGATGATGAAACTCCTGATTGTCGAAGACGATGTCAAAATTGCCGCCTTGATAGAAAAAGGTATGCGTGAGGCGGGATTTGAGGTCGACGTCTGTCACGATGGGCCCACCGGCTTAACCCATGGACTTACTGGCCGCTACGACGCTGCCGTGATCGATATCATGCTGCCCGGCCTGGACGGGTTCATGCTCATAGAGCAGCTCCGTGATCAGAGGATTTCGACCCCGGTGCTGATCCTCAGTGCCCGACAATCGGTGGACGATCGAATCAGAGGACTCCAGCAGGGCGGCGACGATTATATGGTCAAGCCCTTTTCCTTCAGTGAACTGCTGGCCAGAATTCAGGCGTTGATTCGCAGAGACAAGTCCCGCGGCGAACCCACCACCCTGCACTACCAGGATCTGAGTATGGATCTGCTCAAACGAGAGGTGCGCCGGCAGAATGACAAGATTGATCTGCCCGCCAAGGAATACGCCCTGCTCGAGTATCTGCTGCGCAATCCCGAGGTTGTGGTCTCTAAAACCTCGATTCTTGAGCGGGTGTATGAATATTCATTTGACCCGCAAACCAACGTGGTCGACGTGCTTGTATGCCGCCTGCGCAACAAGATCGATAGGGATTACAAGGAGAAACTGATCCATACGGTCAGGGGTATGGGCTACGTGCTCAAATCCGACACATAGCGACACAAGTCCGCTCCATCTCATCATGCTGTGTTGCTCACGGACTGCTCTTAATCCGTGACTTGTATCACCACGCCAATAACGCAGCAAAATACTCCATGGGCTCACTTCAATTTCGTCCCTGAAATAGCGATAACTTCACTGCTGTGGTAAGGTGGCCTCCGGCACTCAACCACATAATTACTTAAGGAATAGAGCATGACAACCATCACCGTGGGCAGCCGGAAGAGCAAGCTCGCCATGTGGCAGACCGAAGCCGTCTGCAGGATGTTGAACGACCGAGGTATTGAGACCGTCATTTCGGCAATGGATACCAAGGGGGATAAAATTCTCGACCGCTCCATTGCCAAGATCGGCAGCAAGGGAGTATTCACCGAAGAACTGGAAGAGCAGCTCGCTGACGGTTCTGTCGATATTGCCGTGCATTCGGCCAAGGACATGCAGTCCACCCTGCCGCAAGACTTCGAGCTGATCGCCTTCACCGAACGCGAAAAGAGTCATGATGTGCTCCTGGGTTTTTCCAAAATAGACCTGCAAAACGTACACAAGCCTCTTACCGTGGGAACATCTTCAGTCAGGAGGGTGGCGCTGCTCAACCATTTTTTCCCGCATGTCAAAGCAGTGCCCATGCGCGGTAACCTGCAGACTCGAATAGCCAAACTCGAAGCCGGAGCCTGCGATGTGCTGATGCTTGCCTATGCGGGGGTGACCCGCATGGGCTACGATGAATTGATCGTGCATCAATTCGATGTGGCGCAGTTCACCCCCCCGGTGGGCCAGGGATGCATTGCCATCGAAGCGGCCACAACATTGTCAGCTGAAAAGCGAGGATTGATCAGGGAAGCTTTGAACAATGTTGAAAGCGAGTCCTGTCTGCTGGCCGAGCGCGCCTTTTTGAGAAAGCTTGAAGGCGGCTGCTCGATCCCGGCCTTCGGTCATGCGGTGCTGAATGGGGATGCCATAGAGTTGACCGCGGGCCTGGCCAATCTTGACGGCAGCTGGCTGCTGAAAAGAACACTCAGAGGAAAGGCGGAAGACCCGGAGAAGCTGGGAAGCGAACTGGGTGATTTCATTCTCGACAACAACGGCCGGGAGACCCTGGCCGCAATCAAAGCGGTACAAGCCGAGTAAACGGATTAGAGGGACGAAATACCCATCGTGTCCGATGATTC
>CBFCWR010000285.1:0-4281 GCA_965601575.1 uncultured Desulfofustis sp.
ATCATTTCAAATTTTTAAAAAGATTTAACCATAGTCTAACAGAGCTTTCCGAGGGGATTTTCACGCGAAACTCTGATATTTCCCGGCGTGGCAACCTTCTAAAATGGTGCCACAGATCGTTCCTCGCCTGGATTTTCCACTTTTACCCTTGTCTTGACACATCCGATAACTACTGGTATGACAATCGCCGTAACCCACCGCGTTAACCGCGTGCCCGTAGCTCAGCTGGATAGAGCACCAGGCTTCGAACCTGGGTGTCGGGGGTTCGAATCCCTCCGGGCGCGCCAGCAGAACCGGAAAAACCTGCCGTGACCGATCAATCACCAGTTCATTTCACCCCCATCGAAAACCTCAACTACTTCCTCTGCCATGAAGACAAAAAGAAATCATAGAACAGGGACTCTCGCTGCAACGCTGCTGGCTGCGGCACTGATGCTGCTGCTCACCAGCTGCGCCGGCGGCACCAGGTACGGCGCCGCCAATATCAACAGCTCGCCAGAAGGGGCCGAAATCATCAATCTCAAGGACAATACCAACCTGGGCCGCACGCCCGCACAAGTAGTCTGGCGGGGAGAAGAATCGGAGAAGATCACCGTACAGCTCCAGAAAGACGGGTATCACTACGCCATCACGTCCTTCTGGATCAACCGGAGGCACAAAACCGAGGCCGAAGCCCGGGCCCAGGCCATCGATGTGCACAGCGATCTGGAAAAAGAGTAATTCACACACCCGTGTCCATTACATATCATCAACAACTCAACACACCAGGTACCCCATGAGAATCCATCTCGCACTATTGGTATGGCTCGCTGCAGCAGCCCTGTTGCTCAGTTCCTGCGCCTCGAAAGAGGCGGTAAAAATCAAGATCCACACCGACCCCGAAGGCTCGCATATCGTCTACCGGGTGGCCGATGACTACCAGACCGACGATGCGCCCTGGATCTATCTCGGCGTCACCCCGTACCAGGGGGTCACCCAGATTGACAAATCATCTTTCGACAAGGGTGACACCATCACCTTCAAGGTCATGCGACACGGCTATCTCGATCAGGTCAAGAAGTGGACCGGCGCACAGTTTCAGGAAGAGCACGACAGAGAGGGAATGATGTTCTGGGCGCCGCGGCTGGTCAAGTCCGGAAAGTAAGCGGGCAGGATTATTCTGTTGCAGTGGGTTTTGGCTCCGTCCTGGAGACGGTGATTTCCTCTTCGATATAGCGATTGACGTAGCGCTCGCCATTGATTGTCCAGGCAATCACCCAGGCGCCGGCAATCACCGCCACGGCACCGACGCCGATCAGGAAGCCGGGCAGCAGCAGATAAGTCAGCAACAGTACCGCACCGGCTCCCACCACAAATTTCAGCGCCCGCATCTTGGTATCCCTGATTATCTTCCGGGCGCCCTCTTCCGTGAAGATCTTGTTGCGGTGCAGGGAATCGCGCAGCGCTTCGTAGCCGACCTGATGTCTGCGCTCCATGCGCCCGAAGGGATCGTTGAGTTTCATGAGCAGTCCTTTTACTTTTTACATTCCAGGCAGATCACGCACTATTTACCCCAGAATCATCCCTGGGTAAAGTGGGTATCGTGGCGGGTCAATTGCTCGGCCCCGTTTTGGTTGACCAGAAAGACATGTTCGATCCGGCCGCTGCAGCCCGGCTCGTAGCATCCCGGCTCCAGGGTCACCACGTCCCCTTCGACCAGTTCCTCGTCGCTTCTGGGAACGAAAAAAGGCGCTTCGGGATGGCCCAGCCCGAGTCCGTGGCCGGCATGGTGGGTGAACCCGTCACCGAAGCCGTGCCGATCCATGCAGGCCATTACATTGCTGTAGACGTCCGCAGCCCTGGCGCCCGGCCGCAGCAGCTCCCGGCCTGATTCCATGGCCTCGTGCAGGGCCCGTTCCAGCTTGAGCTGAGCCTGGTCGGGCTCGGCGTCAACCAGAATTGTCGCCGTGTAGTCGGCCCGGTACCCGCCCACCATGGGGCTGAGATCGAGAATCACCGTGTCCCCCTGCTCCAGGACCCGCCTGGTCGGGCCGCCGGAGATCTCCAGGGTGCGGGGGCCGCTGATGATGTCGCCGATCAGCATGGCCGGCACTCCGGCCGCCTCGGTCACGGCCGCGCAGATCAGATTGAACAGTTCGATCTCGCTGATCCCCGGACATATCGCCCGGCGGGCCGCCTGGTGGCCGGCCAGGGCAGCGTCCTGGGCGGCCCGGATGCAGGCCAGCTCGTCCGGGTACTTGGCGCGCCGCTGCCGGCCGATCAGCGGCGACAGATCGGTGCATTCTTCTGAATTTATTCCCGGAATCAACGGGAACGTACCCGCCTCGATACCAATTTTCGCCGACCGGTAGCGTGAATCGAGATAGTTATGGAGAACCGCGGCGCCCTGTGCGAAGATATCCTGATCGGGATTTTTGAGCCCATCGTACCAGCTCCAGATTTCCAGGTCGTCGGTAAAGGATTTATCGGCCGCGGCTTCGGCAAAGTTGTGACACAGCAGGGTGGTCTCCCCCTCGTTTACTTCGAGCAGCAGGTAGACCGGGCCCCATTGGGACAGGGACGGAAAAGGAGTCAGGAACCCCCCGTAATAATATAGATTTCTCGGGTTGGTGATGATAATCAGATCGCCGTCGAAGGCCTGGGCGAGATGGCGGCGCCGTTGGGAACACCCCTCGGGGGTCAGAGCTGGAATGGTCATGATAACCCTTGCATGTGAGCGTCAGGCCGCAGCCTGATACAGTGGTTGGAAACAGCTGACGAGTGTGTTCTATCTCTTTAAGTCTGATGTGGGGATTCGGCAAGGTCCGGCCGAATCTTCAGCTCACCATTTTCCACCGTCACACTCACATTTCCCATGATACCGCTGGCGTAGACAGGAATATCGCGCTCGACAAACCAGTTTTTAACCCTGGCGCTCATTTCGGAGAGCCAGAATTGTGGGGGCGTGGAGACCAGCCCCCAGCGGGGCGCCACCTTTTCAAAAAAAAGTTCCGGCGTGACCGGCTCGATACCGTGGTGGGGTATTTTCAGCACATCGGCGGCCAGGTCGTCCGAGTGTTCAGCCAGGTAACCGCCGATATCCTCATTGAGATCACCGGTGAACAGAATTCTGAACCCACCGTGGGAGAGTTTCATGACCAGCGACATATCGTTGATATCGGCCCGGTCGATCCGAGGGGTTGTGCCGTCATAGGCATAGAGAATCTCGAGCTGGCTGTACTCGCCCAGAGGAAACTTCATGCCTGTTCTCGCCCGGTTCAAATTGATACCGTTCGACTCCAAGCGCCGACGTATGCGCTGCACATCCTGGTAGTCGCACCCCCACGGGACTTCACGCTCGCACCTCTGCCGATCCGGCAGGTTGAAATAGAGCGTGTCTATTTTTATATCGTGGTCCAGCAGTGCATCGAGCCCCCCATAGTGGTCCATATGGGCGTGGCTTATGAAGACCAGGTCGAGTGAAGTGATGCCGCGTTGTTTGAGAAAAGGGATCAGAGATTTTTCCGCAAGCAGTCGCGGCCCGGTATCGATGAGTACGTTCTTGCTGTCCCCGACCCTGATCAGATGGGCGTCCCCCTGCTGCTCCGCCTCGTTGACATTGATCATCGTCCACTCGAGCCGCGCAGCGGGTGCACGCTCCGCCGAGTCCGCCGCCAAAGTCTTATCAGGATCTTTCATAGGGGTCGTTCTGCTGAAGATAGAGAGTCAATAAGATTGCGGTGTTTCACCTGCTTGGTTAGATCTCGTTGCATAACGAATTGGGGATTTTTTCCCACTATCATACCGTTGGATATATTTTACCGTACACATGTGGATAGTATTTCATGTTTAATACCCTGAAAGCAATGCAGAAAATGCTATTCAAAACGAAAAGCGCGGGTGAAAACTCCGCGGCCGTGTGGGAAGAGGTTACGTCAGAGGATAAAAATTCGATCACCACGATGAGATCGGCATAATCTGGAATCTTAGGTTGGAAACAAAATGAGAGGATTGAAGGGAGTCAACCCTCCCATAAGCTAGAAAACGGTTGATATGGCGATATCCCAGAGATTTTCCAGCCGGAAGGTAGTTGCAAACTGATCGAGGCGCCCGACTACCAGCCGGACGCCCGATCAATCTGACCCTCTTCAGGCGGCGGGTTCTGCCGCCGGCAAGGTATCCTTCAGCGAATCTCTCTGCCTGAACGGGCTGGCCAGCGCCGAGATGAATCCCCAGACACAGCCGATTGCCAGAGGAAGGACGATAAAAAGAACGACAGGCAGAAACCACAAGGCAACGATA
>CBFCWR010000286.1:0-4253 GCA_965601575.1 uncultured Desulfofustis sp.
TCACCGCTGCCGGGAAGCGGGCATAAATTTCTTCGATTGTGCCGATGTCTACAGCAATGGAGTGGCTGAAGAAATTCTCGGCAGGCTCGTGGCGGACTGCCGGGATGAAATCGTACTGACTTCCAAGGTGCACGGCGCCATGGGGGAAGATGTCAATGCCAGGGGATTGTCCCGGAGGTACATCGTCTCCGCCGTGGAAGCCAGCCTGAAAAGACTCGGAACCGACCGGATCGACATCTACTTCGCCCACCGCTTCGATCCCGAGACCGATCTCGAACAGACTCTCTACGCCTTTGATGATCTAGTGCGAGCCGGTAAAATCCTCTACCTGGCAGTGAGCAACTGGGCGGCCTATCAGATAGCCACCGCGCTGGGAATCTCCCGCAAGGAAAAAATCTCCGAGATCGTCTGTATGCAGCCCATGTACAACCTGGTCAAGCGTCAGGCCGAAGTGGAACTGCTGCCGCTGGCCGAGCAGGAAAACCTGGCAGTGGTTCCTTACAGCCCGCTCGGAGGAGGCCTGTTAACCGGTAAATATGGCGTCGATCTCACGCCCGACTCGGGCAGATTTACAGAAAAAGAGATGTACGCCAAGCGCTACAGCCTCGAGCACTATTACGAGACAGCTGACAGGTTCACCGCCCATGCCGGAGAACGGGGCGTCACCCCGGCAACGCTCGGCGTCGCCTGGGTGATGAGCCACCCGGCGGTTACCGCACCGATCATCGGCGCCCGCAACCTGGATCAGCTCGACGCATCGCTGGCAGCCACTGAGGTTGACATGACACCGGAGTGGCGGGCGGAAATCAGCGCCCTGTCACCTGCTCCCGCTGTCGCCACAGACCGGCTCGAGGAAACGTTATAGATCCTTTTCAAGGTCGTTCATTTGAGCTTGTTCGAGATCAATGTTCGCGCCACTTGTGTTGTCAAGGCAATTAGCCGGCAAGAGGTAAATGACTGCTGAGGAGGAGTATATTTTCCACCTCAGCAGTATGAGTCACATCAGGGCGTATACCAGATCGGACTCGTATAGGCGCGCTCCTGGGTGACCATGGGTACTTCCTTGGACATTTCAACTCCGAAGCGTTTGGCCTCGTAAGCGGTCCAGCGCGGCGTCGGAATTTCCAGGACCCGGCAATAATAAAACGCCTTTTCCCCAGGATCGAAATCCGGATCGGTCCACACTCCTATCAACTCTGGTGCGCCAATGGTGTTGGTCCAGGTGGCGTTCTTGACGTCAACCGTGTTGCCTACCGGCGGCAGTTTGCCGTCGGCTCCGGGCTGTCGGTCGCCGCTCCAGACCACATCATAGACTTTTTCATGGGTCTTTCCTGAGGCGTCGAGCCAGCCCTTGATGATCTGAATGCGGTCCAGGTTGCCGCTGTAGGCGTCTTTCAAGGCAGCCACCAAAAATGTTGGGCCGTTTTTCCCTTCCGGCGCCTTGAGCAGATCTCCTCCCATGGGAACTCCCTTGGTATACCCGACCCCTGCGGGCAATCTGTTCAGCGCATCTTGTTCGACAAAATCCCAGCCCCCGAAGAACCTGACCCACATTCTGGATCCGGTGGTGGCGTAGACTTCCTTGCGGACCAGGGCGTCGAATATGGCCTCACGGGTGTTCTCGGTAGCCCAGACTGCCGCATAGCCGCCTGAGGCCTGCTGCCAGCCGTATACCGTCAGATCCGGATCCATCGGAGAGGCGATCACCACGTGCTCCCAGCGGTGGGGCTCGGGTTCTACTCCCGAATGTTTGCCGAAAAAGTTGTCCTCTTCCACTGCTGCCAGAGAGGTATGGGCATCGGTGCTGCCGATCATGCCGAATTTGAAGGGGTTGATGCCAAGTTTTTGCTCCAGCTCCAGACCGGTTTTCAGTGCCGAACGGGCGTATTCATATTGGAGCATTTCAGGTCTTTTCTCCTCGGTGCCGTCAAGGTTTGAATCATCCCAGGTCTCATAATCGGCGAATTCATCGTCAGGCGACAGAAATGGATGGGCTTCGCCGTCCCCCTTGATCTGGGTTGCCTCAATGACGGGCTCCAAACTAGCTCTCAATTTGGCAAGTTCCGGACTCAACGGTTCCCCGCCATAGGTTTCAACCGAGAACATCAAACCATTGGAGAGATTACCGTTGTGAGGAATGGCAAGCACATCGGACCCCGTTTTCTTTTCGAACTCATCCAGAGCCATCCAGAGATCCTCGGGGTTCTGGCTGTCGAATTGTGAAAAAGGTACCGTCCGGTTTGCCTCTGCTGCATCGCCGCGAAACAGGACATTGCGATGCAGGTTGAAGCCGCCCCGGGTAGTATATTCGTAGCCGATCACTGCGGTGAACCGTCCCGGCTCGTTATACTTGTCGGCCAGCGCGGTATAGTCTCTCCAGGCATCACGAACGATTTCAGCGCTTTCAAATGGCGGGTCCGGCTTTTGCAGCGAAGCGACTATTTCCATCGCCGTATTGAATATGACTTCCTTATCACCAGACTTGAGCATGTCGTGCCAGCGTCGCCCCTGTTCGGTGGCGAGAATATCTGGATCTCCGGCCAGCAGCTGCGGCATCAGCCCATAGAGCTCGGCGTGATCGGAAACCACCAGCCAATCGAGCGGCCGGGATAGCTTGGCGCGAAGTCCCCCTTGCGAAGTAACTTCCTCTCCTCGCGCAAAGCGAAATGCCTCTTCCTGGCCAAGCCGGTTCATGGTTCCGGCGTCAACCGAGATGGCGGTATGCAGATGGGTGTCACCAAACAGCGGTCTAGTTGGGTAGGTCCTTCCCGCATAGGGCGAAAACTGCATCTTACCCTGCATTTGATCAACACCGTATTGGGTCGGCAGGGCATCAGAGCCCCATGCGATCGAGGAAAAACAAAAGAGCAGTAACGGAAGAATCTTCCACCAGATGGGTATTGTTTTCATGGCAGACCTCCTTTCGAATGGTTTTGCTGATGGATGCACAAGTGACAGACAGTGCGTCGAAACGACGTCTTCTTGTGGTTAGAAAAAACTTTTTAGATGAAGATCAGTTCTACTTCGGAAACAGGAACTGGACTTGAAAACGCAGCTGCCAGTCCGGTCCGAACTCCGGTTTTTCAACATTGTAGTAGGCTGACAATTGGCTGTTGACGGGTAATTTTCCGATTTTAAATAATTTACCAACTCCTCCACCAAAAGGCACCGTCCAGGTATTGTCGCTGTCAGCCTCCCAGTTGGCCGTGATAATAGGAGCACTGGTCAGGTACCAGCCCTTGGGAAGGTTGTAGTTGATGAAATACTGCCAGGTGAACAGGTTTATATCCTGGTCACCGGAACCAGCAAAGGACCAGACATTGCTGATCAGGGAACCCAAAACCCATTGCCCGGGCATCATCAGACCGACGAACGACGCGCCGGCGCCCCATTTATCAGATCCCAGAGACTCACCACCGTACTCGGAAGTCCCGCCCAAGGGGCCGTCAGTAGCCGTGGGGAAGAGTAATATTGGCCCCACCCCCCAGGTTAATTTCCCGGAATCCTTCGGCGAGAGAAAGGCCGTGAAGGTGATGTCGCCCAGGCCGGTCACCCTGCCCTCGCCTTTGGTGTAAAAGTCCGGCTGCCAGATTATTGGCACAATCGTCCGGGTGATTACGTTCCACTTATCTCCCAGACTAAAGGGATATACCGGTTGGATATTGAGAACATTCTGTACCTCGTCTTCATCGGGTCCGATTCCAAAGTTGGTATTGTTCTGCAGCGGCAGGCTGATCAAGTTCGCGATCGGATTCTGGGCCTGCTTGGCAAGATCTTCCTGGGACTGTTCCTGGGCGGTGGCCGCGGTGTGGAGAATAAAGACAGTGAAGATCAGGAAAAAAACAACGCGCGTGTTAAACATGGTGGCTCCTCTCGATAGTTTAATTAAAGAGGCTCAAGTCTGATGTAGTCTACGGAGACACTGTAACAGAGTTGAGTTGTTTTTATGAGACAATCCTAACAAGCATCATCCCAGGTACTCTTGAGAAGCACTGTCGGCGATTTGGCCAGCAATGAAACCTTGATGATTGGTCGGGATGCCGCTTTCAAACATAAAGGTAAAAACAGCAGAATGCGAGAGCCATTTTAGGCTCTTGTAAGAATGCTGCTGTTTTTAATCTAGAGATCAGAAACGATGGGAAATGGGAGTTCCGGCCTACTCTTCGGGTATCGGGTGCATGGCGGCGCTCACATCGTCAAAATGGAGTGCCTCGATAAAGTCATTGAGACTTGTTTCGAGGGTGGCGAGTTGT
>CBFCWR010000287.1:0-4251 GCA_965601575.1 uncultured Desulfofustis sp.
ATTCTTAGGGAACACAGACCCCACACCCATCCTGTCAAGCGCTTCCTTCACCTGTCCCTTCAGCCCAAGCGACATCCATGAAGAATTCTCAATGGGGACAATAACGCCCTTTGCTCCCGTCAAAGGGATGAGGTCTGGGATCAATTGCGGGGCATTCTGGGACTCACTTAAGAAAATAATCAGATCCGCCTGCGGCAGGGATTCGGGAAGGTGCTCCTCAGGAGCGTCAATAATATACGGCAGGTTCAAGGGTAGGGAGACAGATGCTATCTGCCAGTCGGATGGGCCGCGTCTGGTGATATTGTCTACGATCCGGTGACCGTATGCCCCTTGTGTTACGATGAGTATCTTCATTCAAGCCATGCTCCAGGGTCTCGGGTTTATATTTGAGCACCAGCAAAACGCCCATTTTACCCAACTTTTTCACAATTTTTACAGATTCCATCAATACGAATTTCCACCTTCTCAATGCGCCCGGGATAGGTTTTCCATAGATGGTCCGTGTCGACGGTTAAGCTTTCCGGGCTCAAACAGTCCATCTGTCCGCAGCTTTTACAGTAGAAATGAGGGTGCGGCTGGTGGTGATCGTTTGGGGCCAGGTCGTAGTAGAAGGCCCTGCCGCCGGTGCTGATGCGTTCAATGACTCCGCCTTCCACCAGCAAATCAAGGATACGGTAAACAGTCACACGATTGATCTTATGGCTGCGCTGCAGGATATTGTAGATGTCGGCCGCGGAAAGGGGATCTTTGTTATTTCCGACAATTTCAAGAACCCGGACCCGATTGACGGTCGGATCAAGGTTTGCATCCGACAAAAACTGTTCATAATTGCATTGTTGGCACATGGGTTGTCCTTATTGATACCTCAAGACATCTAACGTTCGTCGAGGCCGGCAAAACGTATTTTGTCAACCACCAGGGAAATTAAAAACACGACGCCGGAAACCATTATAATAGAAGCGCCTGATGTGAGGTTGTAGCGGTACGAGAGCCATAGGCCGGTAACGGTAAAAACTGCCCCGAGAAGGCTTGATGCCACCATCATCTGAAAAAGTGATTTTGCGTATTTTTCGACCATAAATGGCGGAATCGTTAAGAGAGCGATGATCAGGATAAGGCCGACGACCTGTATGACCAGAACAATGGCGACTGCCAACATGCCGATCATACCGAAATAATGCTTTTTAACAGAGACGCCCCTGATCTTGGCGAACTCCTCATCATAGGACATGGCCAGCAGATCATGATAATAGTAGGTGACCAGGAGCATCAACGCCACGCATATGACCGCCATGAGGTAAATATCCGACCTGGGTACGGCGACAATGCTGCCGAACAGATAGCTCATCAGATCCACATTGTACCCAGGTGTCAAGTCGATCAAAATGATGCCGAAGGCCATGCCAAGTGCCCATATAACCCCAATGATGGTGTCGGCCCGGTGTTTTTTAGTATAGCTCACCGCGGCCATAAGCATGGCGGCTAATACGGAAAAGCTGATTGTCGCAGGCAAATATGGCCATTTAAAGAAAGTCGCGAGGCCGATACCGCCATAGGCGGCATGGGCGATGCCGCCTGAAAGAAAGACGATGCGGTTGACCACCACCAGAGTGCCCATGATGCCGCAAATCACACTGGCCAGGAGGCCGGCGGCCAAGGCGTTGCGCATAAAATCAAATTGCAGGGCTTCAATCATGGCGATTACTCTTCATGCTCAGCCAGTACCCGGTGCGGCAGGCCGTGGGCCACCAGTTCCACAGGACAGACCTCCTCGACGGTGCAGAGATACATGGCTCCCAGCATGTCGCCGGTGATTTCGGCCTGGTCATGGTAGTGCAGGCTTTTATTCACGCATGCCACCGATTTGACATAACGGGATATTACCAGCAGATCGTGACTGACCACCAAAACCGTAATGTCCTGGTTGATCTCTCTAAGAAGCCGGTAAAAATCTGCCTGGCCCTTGGTGTCAATGCTGGCGGTTGGTTCGTCCAGTAAAAGCAGCTTGGGTTGGGTCGCCAGCGCCCGGGCGATGAACACCCGTTGTCGCTGCCCTCCGGAAAGCATGCCGATTTTCTTGTCGGCATGGTCAGCCATATCCAGACGGTCGAGGGCCTCCAGGGCATCGCGGCGGTTGGTCGCAGAGCGCCGGGACAAGCGCTGGGTGGGGTCAAGTTTTCCCATCAACACCACGTCGATGACCGTAATCGGAAAACTTCGGTTTATATGCACATCCTGGGGTACGTACCCTATGCACGATGAAGCCTCCTGGGGATTTTTGCCATCGACAAGAATCGTCCCTTTGGCCGGCTTCAACAAACCCAATATCAGTTTCAACAGGGTCGTCTTACCACCGCCGTTGGGACCGATAATAGCCACAAAGTCCTTTTGCCGGATGGTCGCGCTCACATCCTTGAGTACGGTTTCTCCGTTGTACTCAAAATCAAGATCTCTTATTTCGATGATCGCCATAGAACTTCCATCCGCCTATTTCAATGCGCTTTTAAATTTATCTGAGACTTCTTGCAAATTGGCCATCCAGTCTTCAGCCAAGGGATCGGCAAAGACAACCTGGCCGCCGATCTCCCGAGCCACGACTTCGGCGCTTTGGGCGGAAAATTGGGGTTGTACAAAAATCACTCTAATCCCGTTTTCCCTGGCGTGCTCGATTAGTTCCTTCAACTGGGCCGGTTTGGGATCCTTGCCTTCGATCTCGATGGGCATCTGTTCCAGTCCATAGGCATGGGCAAAATATCCCCAGGACGGATGGAACGCCATAAATTGCATGCCCTTGTTCTCGGCGAAGGTCTTTTTCAAATCAGCGTCCAATTGATCTATTTTCTCCATTAATTCCATGAAATTGGCTTCATAGGAGCTCTTGTTCGCCGGATCAGCCTCCTGCAGCGCCGCCAATATTGTGCGGGACTGGATTTTCACCAGCGGCGGCGACAGCCAGATGTGAGGATCACGCCCGGCATGGTCGTCATGGTCTTCATCATGAGCGGCCTCGTCATGGTGTTCGCCTTCATGATCTTCTTCCGCGTGTTCATTATCATGGTGGTGAGCCGCCATGGCGAGTTTTTCGATACCGCGGTCCGTATGTATTATTTTGAGATCAGGATTGGTAGAAGTTATTTTTTCCAGGTTCGCTTCTTCGAACTCGATCCCTATGGCGAAATATATCTGTGCCCTGGAAATGGCAACCATCTGCTGTGGCTTGGGTTCATAGGTATGCGGGTCCGCTCCGGGTTGCACCATAACCTGAACATCAACCAAATCCTTGCCAATTTGCTGCACGAAGTATTTCTGGGGCAGGATCGTGACAAATACGGGGAGTTTGCCAGTTGCAAAAGAGATACCCGGTATTACAAATATGACAGCTAAAGAAGCAATTAAATATTTAATAATACGATACATTTTTTCCATCTTATTAACTGAAGTCACTCGACAAACTTAAGCCAGTGCAACTATATCGCTTCCGCAATCACCACGCGAAAGGTAATATTTATAATTAGATAACAGTTGGTTAACAGATATCTATCGGTTGTACGACTCTGTAATATAATGCAAATCTATTGCATTACCATAAAATATGCATAAATTTGTCCTCAATGCAGTGAAACTGGTGGTTACGCAAGTTTCAATGGCTGCCCAAAAGCTGCCCAAAAGTGAGCTCGACAATTTGCTAAAAAGACTAAATCCCCGCCGAGGAGAATACTCATGTTTCTACGCCGAACTGTGCCGCTTACTTCGCTTCTGGTGCTCTCGTCTGCTCTCTGCTTCGCCTCTGGAGACGGTGAGCATAGGCAACACGGCGCCCACGTGCACGGAATAGCTCAGATGAATCTCGCAGTTGAGGGGACCAACGTCCTTCTGGAATTGGCGAGTCCGGCCATGAATATCGTCGGATTTGAATATATGCCGTCTTCTGACGAAGACCGGCATGCCGTTCATGAGGCTGCAGAAAAGCTCGAAGACGGGGGCAGTCTCTTTGAATTTTCCAGAGCGGCCGGCTGCACACTGGTCACCGCCGAGATCGAATCTCCTCTGCTTGCCGACGAACACCATGAAGAGCACCCTGATAAGGATTCCCATGGTAAGGACCATGATGAAAAATCCCATGACGAAGAGCATGACCACTCAGCTGCTGAAGAGCATGGAAAGGGGGAGCACAGCGAATTTGAAGCCCGTTACCAGTTTACCTGCAGCAGTCCGGAGAAGCTGAAGTCCTTGACCGTGAACCTCTTTACC
>CBFCWR010000288.1:0-4236 GCA_965601575.1 uncultured Desulfofustis sp.
CCGCCCATGGCCGATCTCGCCGCCGAGGAGGGACACAAGGCCAAGACCATGTTCCGCTTCGCCCTGGATGCCGAAAAAGTCCACGCCGAAATTTATGCGAAGGCCCTGGAAGCGGTTCAAAAGGGCGTCGATCTGGATGTGAGCGAATTCTATCTCTGCCCGATCTGCGGCTACATCGAGCTGGGCCAGCCCACCGAGAACTGTCCGGTCTGCCAGGCGCTGCCGAAGGTTTTCACCACGGTCGCATAATGTAAAGGCAGCCGATACCTCGACATACCGGGGAGCTCTCCCCGGTATGTCGGGATCCTTAAATCTTCCTCTGGTTCACTCCGGTGCCTGCCGATCATCTCCTGCTCACCATGCACGGAGACCTTCCGGATCTGCTGCTGAGGCAGTACCGCCCGGATACGGAAATTCACTACCCGCTGTCGCGCCAGGCCTCGATCAAAGACATCCTCGAGGCCGTGGGCATTCCGCACACCGAGATCGGTGCCATCGGAAAAGAGTCGCGACAGCTCGATTTCAACTATGTGCCCGGACCCGGGGAGAAGCTCGATATTTACCCGGTTCCCGCGGGCGCGGCAGCGCTGCAGCCGAGCCTGCTGCGTCCCGATCCTCCGACTGAGATTCGCTTTCTGGTCGATATCAACGTCGCCCGGCTGGCTGGCCTGCTGCGCATGGCAGGCTTCGACACGGTGTCAACAGGAGAAGCGGAAAATGTTCCCACCAAAAGGGAAATCGCCCAGCAAAGTACCCATTCGGGCCGTATTATTTTAAGCCGCGACAAGGAGCTGCTGAAACACCGCGAAGTTGCCTTCGGAAGGTTGGTCCGAACCCAAGAACCGAAAGCTCAACTATATGAGATCGTGAGCTTTTACGGTCTTCAATCCGAACTCGTACCGTTCAGCCGCTGCCTCAGGTGCAACGGCATGCTCGAACCGGTTGACAAGCAGCGGGTGATGGACCGGCTCGAACCTTTGACCAAAAAGTATTATCATAGATTCAGGAGGTGCGAATCCTGCTCCCAAATTTACTGGAAAGGATCGCACCATGAAAAAATGATCGCGCTTCTCGAACCGATCATGGCTGACCCTGGTGGATAGTTATTATCCGGAAACTGGCAGGAAAGATGACCACCGAGAAAAAGACATCACCGAGAATCGAGTCCATCGGCTGGGGAAAGATGCGGATCGAATCACTGGGCAGCGGCAAGGACTTCAAGCTGTGGCCCGGAGGCGGCAGGCCCTGGGACTGGAATGAGACGGGCACGGCTCATTCGCCCGGGATTCAGGTTGGGGACGTCGAGGAACTGGTAAACCGGGGCTGCAGCACGGTTATTCTGGCCCGCGGCGTCTTTTCGCGCCTCAAGGTGACCAGCGAGGCGCTGGCCTACCTGGAGAGCCATGGTGTCGAAACCATCGCCACCGATACCAAGCGCGCCGTACAGATGTACAACGACTGCATCGATCGTGATATCCCCGTGGGCGGCCTCTTTCACTCGACCTGCTGACCCGGATAAGAGCGTCACCTACTTGCCCAGCAGTCGAATGATCTCCAGGGCCGACACCACGCCGACCGGCTTGCTCTCTCCGCGCGAGACCAGCAGATGGTTGACGCCGGCCTGGTGCATTACCTTCAAGGCCGACAATACATCCTGCTCCTCGTCGAGCTGGGCGCAGGCATTCTTGGTACCTTCAGAAGAAATCAACTCACATTTGGTCATGAACGAGCTGATTTTGGTATCCTGCAGGTCCTGGTGATGTACGAGACTGTGCATGACATCGGTAATGGTCACCAGGCCGAACAGCACACCTCCTTCCTTGACCACCAGCGCCGAGCAATTGTTTTTGGCCATTAGCTTGATCGCATCCCCGAGCGATTCCTCGAGCCCGATCTCAGGATACCTGCGAATGACCGCCTCTTTGATAGTTCTGGTGCTTTTCATGACCGACCTCCCTTATCCCCCCTGATGTCTGACCGGGGCAGGAGCGCTGCGCCCGGCCTCTGATCCTGTCACGAAAAAACTCGGCTGTCTACAAACTGGTTCGACAGCTTCCTTCTCCTTTAAGCCTATCAATTGTACAGATCAGTTACAAGGGGCGGCACCCGATATTGTGCGTCATGCCTGAGGCCCGCCAACCTACCCGACAACGTAGCAGGTGTTTCTATTCACTTGAAATACATCTACAATCGTTTATCGTTAATGGTGTTTAACGAAACCAACTTTTCCCCTTTAATGAAAACCTTTCGGGACTGAGAAAATGAAATACTGGCTGAGTGGTCTAATCCTGGCAGTTTCCTGCCTGGTTTTCGCACAGACACACTATGGTTCAGAGGAAAAACCGGTGATCGTCGCCTCGACCACCCAGATCGCCGATTTTGCCCGCCAGGTTGCCGGCGACCGGGCCGTGGTCAAATCGATCATGGCCCCCGGAGCGGACCCGCACACCTACCAGCCCACACCCAACGACGTGCAGATCGTCCTGGGCGCCGATCTCTGCCTGGAAAACGGACTCAATCTCGAAGGCAAAAGCTGGATGGCGACCCTGGCCAAGGATGCCGGCAAACCCATCGTCACCGTCACCGACGGCATCACCTTGTTGTCCATCGCTGAGGGTGGGGAGCAGATTGCCGACCCCCACGCCTGGTTCTCGCCAAGAAACGCTGCCGTCTATGTGAACAATATCGTCCGGGCACTCAGCGGGATCGATCCCCCAAACCAGAAGGAATACGAAGCTCGCGCCTCGCTGTTTCTGCAGCAGCTCCGGGTGCTCGATGCCTGGATCCGTGAACAGATCAATAGAATCCCGGTGGAACGAAGGATCCTGGTCACCACTCACGATGCCTTCAACTATTTCTGCAGGGAGTTCAAGCTCAACGCCAACAACGATTTTCTCTCCATCGCACCGGTGGGCTGGTCCACGGGAGCCGAAGTCGGCGCCGGCATCACCCCTGAGCGACGGCGTAAAGTAGTGCAGTCGATCAAAGAGTCAGGTGCCCCGGCGATTTTCGTGGAAACCACCATCAATCCCAAGCAGATCAGGGAAATAGCCAAGGAGACCGGCGTCAAGATAGGCGGTGAGCTCTACTCCGATTCCATGGGACCCGAGGGCAGCGCCGGAGAAACCTACATCGGCATGATGCGCGAAAATGTGCTGCTGATTGTCAACGCCCTGAAATAATCCAATGAGATTTTTGCTTTGCCTGGTCATCTGGGTCGTCTTCGTCGGTGGGCTCTATGCCTACACCGAACAGCGCGACCGCAGCTTCGCCACCGAGAATGTGGTCGTTAAAGTCGAGGAACGATCGGCTGAGCGTATCTCCATCGAGCTGACCCCGACCTTCTCGGTGGAAGATGACCCCTTCGCCCTGCAGACGCAGGAGCCGAAAGCACCCTTCGACCTGCGCCTGAACGGTATGACGGTGGACATTGCCACGCTGCCGATTACCAGGGGACAGACGCTTTTCATCCGCGATCTCGAAGTAACGCTCAGCGATCACAACGAACTGTTCATCAAGGCGAGTCCGCCGGTGGCCGAGAGTCATCTCAACCACGGCATCCGCCTACGCCTTCTGAACAAGGATCGGGTCCTGGCCGACCAGACCATCTGGAGCAGCGGCGGCGGACTGGTTTCCGGCACCGTGCCTTTCGAGCTTCCCGTCCTCCCGGAGATCGACCATGACCACTGATAACAATTACGTGATCGAAGTCGAACACCTGACGGTGAGCTACCATGCCAAGCCCGCCCTGCTTGATGTCAGCATCAGCATCGAGAGGGATCAGCTGGTCGGAGTGATCGGTCCCAACGGGGCCGGCAAGTCGACCTTCATCAAGGCCATCCTGGGCTTTATCAAACCCGATGTGGGTTCGGTCAGAATCAACGGCGAAAGTGCCCAGAAGGCCAAAGGCGAGGTCGCCTACGTGCCCCAGCGCGGCGCCGTGGACTGGGATTTTCCGATCACCGTGCAGGAAGTGGCGCTGATGGGCCGCTACCAGCAGATCCCCTGGTACACATCGCCGTCGGGCCAGGACAGGCAGGCCGCCCTCGAAGCCCTGAAAATGGTGAGGATGGAGGATTTCGCCCAGCGTCAGATCGGTGAACTCTCGGGCGGCCAGCAGCAGCGGGTATTTTTGGCCCGGGCCCTGGCCCAGGGCAGCGACATCCTGCTGCTGGACGAGCCGTTTGCAGGTGTCGACGCGGCCACCGAACGGGCCATCCTCGACGTGCTCGAACG